>WUQV01000239.1 GCA_009889585.1 Candidatus Bathyarchaeota archaeon
ATCGAGAACGAATCCCCCTTCTTTAATGTCTAACGTCTCAATCGCTTGCGCTCTGCTAAGCTCCCATGGGTTATGAAAACAACAAACGCAACGATTTTGAAGTTAGAAGGCTGAAACCGACGCGCTCGTCCTTAAACGGCGGCGAGCTTTTAAATACGCCACCGATCCCTCGCTTGAGGGTTAGAGGTTGGCCGAAAACGTCATCGATAGTGCTATGACAACGGCTGAGGGACCCTCAGCTACGCCGAGGCTGAGCTTGAAAGGGCTTTGAAAACGAACGATATGGTGCTTTATAGGAACGCTGCGGACAAAGCCTTCCTTTCGATGATTATCGCCGTGAACTCCTACATTAACCGCAAGCTTTGCGTAGTTCCAAAGTCGCATAGCGAGCGCAGATCGTTGCTAAGGGAAATGAATAAGGAGGACGTAAGGGCCCTTTATAGCGACATAATGAGGACTTTGCATGACGAAGCTTTCTATGAGGGCGTTTACAACCCCAAGGAAGTTAAATATGCCATTTCGTTAATCAAGAAAATGATGGAAGGATTTAGAGCGACTAGCTAGTGGCCATCGTAGCGTCATGACAGAGGCGAATATGGCGCTACTTTTCCCATGAACCCCTTGAAGAGCGAGAGAGTCCATCTAAGTGCTTCATCGGAGAAAGTTAAGAACGCTAACGAGGAGAAAATGGATGTTCATGGTAAAATGCTTTAGTCGGCCACAAGTCAGAGACGTTCTGCGACGCAGAGCATTGCCACTCGCCTGGCGTAGTTGGCGGCTTCATTGACAACACGCCACATTAATCTGATATCCTCAACTGTTATCTTACGCTGAATAGGCCAGTGGAAGTGGAGTCCATCATTTTGGCTTATTGCTCCCTCGGAACGCCCAACGGCTTAACCTCAGCGTTTAGGCCGCGCTACAACCGTTATCGGTCTCTATGGCTGAGGCTAACTAGTTTGTGGAAAAGAGAACTCGGATATCCATGCTATGTATCGTGCCTCGTCGGCCCTCCTCTTTGGCGGATCGTGTAAGAGCCCCTTCTCCGCAAGAATCTTGTTGGTTTGAGCGAATATCCAATGCCATGCTTCATTTAAAATTTCGTTAAATGCTACTTTGTTCCTCGTGGGAGCCGTGTCGCCGAGGGCCTTTTCGAGGTAGAGGCGGTTTCGGCGGATTGTTTGCGTGACAAGCGGAATGATTGCATCACCTATTCCCTCGATAATCTCCTTGTCTCCAACAACGAACACGGGGCTATGGAGCTTAAGCCTTCCATCTTCGCGTGCAACATAGCCCATATCCACCAGCAACTGGATCATATTCTGCAACCACCTCCCGTCATAGCCCTCAGCAAGCTCCTCCACCAACGTCGGCCCCTCAATATTTAGCTTGAAAAGCAGGGAAGCAGCGTCCCCCAGCAGTTTTTCCTTTAACAGCTTAATAACGGCAGATACTTTCTCGGCCGCCCACCATGGATAATCGAAGCGCATTTGGAGGGCTTTTACGGAGCCCATGAGGCTCCATAGGATGTCCGGAAACGCGTAACGCGCGCCGCAGTGATCTCCAAAGCTCGTAAAAACGTACTTGCCTAACGTATCACTATGGCTGCCCCAATACATTTTATCATAAAGCTTCATGGCCACGTCTCTATCCATCTCCTCACGGGCGAAGAGCAGATAATTCCTATTGCCAGGCTGGGGCTTACTAGTGATGAGAAACCCTTCTTCCTCAAGAGTCTTTAAGCCAAGCCAGTCCAATGTAAAGCATCCAATTGCGGCAAAAAGTAGTTTTTCAACGCCCACCTGTTGGGCAGCCGAAAAATTCCTCGCTAACGAAGTAACTTTATCAGCATAGCTGTAAATGTAGTTAGCCAACTCTAACGCTATTGGCTCAGTTGCCTCAGTTAAGATCATTAAGTCCTCCTTAGTGAAGACCGCGAAATTCACGTAATAAACGCCTGATTCCTCCTTAATTGCATTTATCCTAATTAAATCCTCAAGAAGTTTCACGGCTTCCTTTTGACCGATCTTTAACGTCGAGCAAATCTGCCCTACGTACATAGGGTGCTCGTTAAGCACATACAATAGCTCTGGCGTCCACTTCTGCCTCGTTACAAATGAAGGATTAAACTCATCGAGCGGCCCGCCGTTACCACAAATGTACGTAACAACCCTCTTTAAAGGCTGCGAGTCCATTGCCATGTAGCCATCAGCATAGACTTGTCCAACCCTCTATTTTAGCTTGAAGGTGTAAGACAGGGCTGACAGCTCAAGGAGTAGCTTGTACGTTTAATTAAAATCTGCGGCTTCCTAATGCAGGTAAAGGCCTACTTATCTTGGAAAAAAGAAGGGTTTAAAGTCGTTTTTAAGTTAGGCTAACCTTGACTTTTCTTTCTCCAGTATGCCCATGCTCCGCCAAGGTAGAATCCGGATTTTCCAAGCATCGTCCTCGGCTTGCATATTATCTCTCGAATTTCAAGGCCAATTTGCGGGTCAAAAATGCAATCCGAATAAGAGGGCTTGACAACAACCGCTGTATCTAACCCTCTTTCCGTTCCAGCCATGGAGATAACCTCCTTATCTATCGGAATCGCACCAGCGTCAGCAGCTGTTGCAGCTGAAAGGATGCATACCTTTAACCCAGGGCAGAACAGATAAAGCGTTTCATCCATCACGATTTTTGGAGAAGAAACACCAAGAGCGTTCTCCATCGAACTTTCAATATCAGCCCCTAAATCCGTCGCCGTAACGATTTTTACCCCTAATTCCTCAAGCTTTTCTCTTATAGGCCCTTCGGGAAGAAACGGAACCCTCTTCAATCCCTCTTCCTTCCACCTTCTTAATTCATCGCCCATCCCCGGAATATCAATCCAATAACGAGATGGCTCCTTCTCAAGTTTTTCAACGTCATAATATCCACCAGCCCTAAAGGTGACACAGACAACCTTAATGTTCTTCCCCTTAGCGTATTCGGCCGCTTTCAAGGCGCTTCTTCCAGTTAAAGAGGAAACAACAACGTGTTCTATTCCCAATTCCTC
>WUQV01000240.1 GCA_009889585.1 Candidatus Bathyarchaeota archaeon
AAGGCTCGATGGAACGAGTCGAGAAATTGGGGAGGTTAATCGAGCTCGAGAAGCCGAGGGATGTTGAAAGGTTAGGAAGGCTGGTGGAGCTGATTGGCCGTAAGGGTTAACGCTAGGCTTATCGATGAGAGAACCGGCCGATTCGTGGAGACCAGCCTATTTTTAAACGCCGGATACGAGGCCCCATCTCCTAGGGTTTTATTGCCCAAGGGCCTCGCTAACGCCCTCGGCCTAGCTGAGGAGGGGCGGCTAATAGAGGCTAGGACGAGCGTCGGCGTAGGCATCTTAAGGGGCTTGGACGTTAAGTTACGAATCGAGGTTGAGGGCAGATCGGCCGAGGCGGAGGTGAGGGTGTCCGATTTCGAGACGGAGGCAGTAGCCAACGACGCTTTGATAGAGGCGCCTGGCATAGAGATACTGAGGCCTAAGGAGGGGCTTTACAAGTTCGCCGACGATCCGCCGGGGACGTTCAGGAAGGGGATAAGCCCTAAGCTTTGGTAATCTATCGACGTTTCCAAAGGCATCGCCTGCCGAATGAATTCCTTTTTAAGGCTTACGATCGCGTTGGTGAAGTGATGTACGGCTGGAACGGCAGAATCCTTAGCGTCGACTTATCCAAAGGCAGGATATCCGTTCAAACGTTCGACTTGGACTTCGCGTTGAAGTATATCGGCGGAAGGGGCTTCGCGATAAGGCCCCATGGGATGAGCTCCCCCAGGCGTGGATCCGCTAGGCCCTGAGAACGAGCTCGTAATAGCGGCTGGGCCTTTGACGGGCCTTTTAGGCCCTAGCCTTTGCAAGCTCGTGGTAGCCGCTAAGAGCCCCCTTACGAACGGTTACGGTGACGGCAACATAGGCTGTTTAGCGGCCGTACATATGAGGAGGGCGGGATATGACGCGATCGTCATAAGGGGAAGGTGGAGCGAAGGAGTTGTCCATATTGTAACATGGCGTGTAGAAACGTAGTCTTAGACGTGGAGGCAAGGCCGTCCGAGCTTGACTACGAAAACGTCGCCATGTTGGGCTCTAACATCGGCATTGCCCATTTAGGAAGCGCCTCGACTTTAAACCGCTTAGCCGATGAATACGGGATCGATACGATATCGTTAGGGAACGTCATAGCGTTCGCGATGGAGGCTACGGAGAAGGGGTCGAATGGGGCGACTTCAAAAGGGCGAGGGCCCTAGTCGAGGACGTAGCCTATCGACGAGGGCTCGGCGCTCAGCTAGCCGACGGCGTCATGAGGATGAGCGAAAGGCTTGGGCCGGAGTCGACGAGGTGGGCGATGCACGTCAAGGGCCTTGAGATATCAGCTTACGATTGCCATACGACGCCTGCGATGGCGCTATCATATGCGACATCACCGATAGGCGCTCATCATAAGGATGCATGGATTAATCGCTTGGGAGGCGAAGACTGGCAGGCTAGGTTACTCCATGGATAAGGTAGCTAAGGTCGTAGAATTACAAAGGATACGTGGAGGGCTTTTCGAATCTCTCGTCTCATGTAGGTTCCCATGGGTTGAACTTGGCTTTAGCCTAGATTGGTATCCTAAGCTATTATCGAAGGCGACAGGCGTGAACATAACTTTAGATGAGTTATATTCAGTCGCTGATAGGGTATATGCCCTTATCAGGGCCTTTTGGATAAGGGAATATGAAAGGATGTGGAGTAGCGAATTGAACGTTCCGCCGAGGAGGTGGTTCGATGAGTCGTTAACTAAGGGGCATTATGCAGGGCTTAAATTAGATGAGGGGAAGTTTAATGAATTGCTTAAAGGTTATTACGAATTACGAGGATGGGATGGAAAGGGATACCTAAAGGGACACGTTAGAAGGGTTAGGCTTAGCGGACATAGCTGATGAGCTTGAAAGATACGTTAAGCTCAAGCCGTGAGGATATTTCACATAGCATCAGCCCTTAAAGACATCACTTCCATAACGTCAATAGGCATCCGCATGACGAGGATTGTGCACCCTCGACCTCATTTTGTATGATCGCTAGGTGACATTTCGCTGAACAGAAGGTCATGTTTTCATCATTAAAGCTTTCTATCTCGATAGCCGGATGAGTCTCAAGCTTTTAGAATTGCTCGACTGCACAACCTTGCTGAGCGATGAGCCCTCGTTTCGACCCTTATGGCGAATATCGCCTTCAAACCTTCCCCGCGGTCCGCCGACAGAGGGACATCCTAAATGCCGTCCAGCTTGACCACCTTCATGTACTCCTTAGCCCTCTCGATCAGTTTCTCGTCCTCCGTTACTAAAGGAACTCCCTGTCTTTTCGACGCGAAGATGTAAGAAGCGTCGTAGAAGGTCACTCCTAGCGTTCCAGCCACCTTAGCCACATCGACCTCAGAGCAATCGATACTCAAGACCTTCATGGTCAAAAGGGCCTTCTTGACTACAGCTAATAGCTCTAGAAGGGCTTCGACCTCGACCCGTCGCTTCAATACGTATTCCTTCCACAGGACGTTGCCCAACTCGTACTTAGCGAGTTCTATCGTGTAATTTCCGGGCAGAACCTCTATCTTGCCAACTCTGATGGACTTAAAGATGGCCGAGGCATCGAAGAGGTAGCTCAACGGCTCTCTCTGTCCTCCCTGAT
>WUQV01000241.1 GCA_009889585.1 Candidatus Bathyarchaeota archaeon
TAGGCTTTGGGTGACGAAGAGGAGATTCTGCTGGGTAATTAGAGCCCCCTTAGGAAGACCTGTAGTCCCCGAGGTATATCCTATAATGGCAATATCATCGCCCTTCCCTTTACTTACTATCTCCTCAAAGATGCCGGGATGTTCCGCCTCATATTTCCTCCCCAATTCCTGGACTTGGGCAAAACTCATTAAAAGGGGGTCATCATAGAACCACAAACCCTTTTGATCCCAATAGATTATACGCTTTAGGTTAGGTAATTCCTCCTTTATCTCCAAAGCCTTATCTACTTGCTCCTGGTCTTCACAGACAAGGAACTTGGAGTCAGAATGGGAGACGAAATATTTCACCTCAGGTGGCATACAATCGGGGAAGATACCTATTGTTATCCCTCCTAAGGATTGGGCAGCAAGGGCTGACCAATAGGCTTCTGGCTCAGTCCCCCCAAGAATAGATAGTTTATCCCCAGGGGCAAATCCTAAACTCAATAGCCCCAAGGCGAAATATTTAACATTCTCGTAGTAATCCTTCCAAGTGTATTCCTGCCAGATGCCGTAATCCTTCTCCCTCATCGCCACCTTCCTATCCCCATAGCGGCGATAATTACGAAGCAAAAGTTGTGGTAAAGTCTCCTCTGCCATCTTCCACCTCCTTAATTACATTTTAACAAAAACCTTCCCTATAAATCTCT
Organism: Candidatus Bathyarchaeota archaeon; assembly: GCA_009889585.1. Taxonomy (GTDB): domain Archaea; phylum Thermoproteota; class Bathyarchaeia; order Bathyarchaeales; family WUQV01; genus WUQV01. The sequence continues at coordinate 690 of WUQV01000241.1, forward strand.
AATGCCGGCAATCGCTTTTGCCAACCTCTTTTTATACTCCAAATCAGCAAGCCTTTCAATCATCACCCTCCGCATTTCAGGAGAGCCTGCCCCATGGACAGATTCCACGATTAAGCCAGTAGCATTAGTTCCTAAAAGGGGGTTCTCAATAAGCCTGATAATGCGAAACTTTTTCTCTGTAGGCACACCCTCCACCCCCTTTAAGTATTTTTCCAAATATTTCCTTACAACCGGATGGTGGAAATCTGCCGCAGAAGGCAATGTTCCAACGATCCCCCCAGTAATATCTATTGCTATTTTAGCCGCTTCAAAGATAAGGCGAGATACATTAAGTTTGCAGACATTTCCTAAAAGCGGATCATTCATTAGGATGCCCGAAGGCTCCTTGCGTGCCTCATAGGCTGAAGCAAGCCCACAGGCATAAATTGTCTCTGCTATGAAGACCATCTCAGTTAATTTGCTCCTAATATGA
>WUQV01000242.1 GCA_009889585.1 Candidatus Bathyarchaeota archaeon
AGCTACGTTCAACTCCTTTATTGCAACTTCCATAGCACCTCTTACAGCTATTGAAAATACCATGCCCATTAATGGAAGCATTATAATTGGAACTATGAGACCTATGTATATTCTAGGATCCCTTAATAGATCTTTAATCTCCTTCTCCACTAAAGGCTTTAGCTTCCCCAACCTTTAATGACCTCCGTGAATACCTCCTCAAGGTTCGAAGCTCCATATCCCTCCTTAAGTGTTTTAGGCTCACCCTCAACTATGATTCTACCTCGATGGATGAGGGCCAACCTCGAGCATAGGTGCTCAACCTCAAGCATATTATGGCTTGATAGAACGATGGCTCCACCCTCCTTAGCATGTCCCTTTATGATGCCCCTCACGTGTTGAGCATGGAAAACGTCTAAACCAGCTGTGGGCTCATCTAAAATGGCCAATTTAGGCTTGGTCATCAACGCCCTAACAACTTGAACCCTTCTCTTCATCCCCTTGCTATAGGTTTTCATCTTATCCATAATCCTATCACCAAGCCCTGAAACCTTAACCGCTTCCTCAACAGCCTCATCGGCATCAGCCTTAGAGCTAAAATATATCCTAGAAACTATGGAGAGGTACTCATAACCGCTTAAATTCCTATAGGCTCCAGCATCCTCAGCGAGGTATGAGATAAGCGGACGAACCTTATCAGCCTCCCTTACGACGTCATAGCCTAAAACCTTAACGTAACCGCTCGTGGGCAGTAGAAGGGTTGCTAGAATCCTCAGGGCGGTGGTTTTGCCAGCCCCGTTCGGGCCTATTAATCCAAAGATCTCGCCTTCATCCGCCTCAAAGGACACGCCATCTAGGGCCACCACCTCCCCGAAGCGTTTAACAAGGTTCTTAACTTCAACAGCCTTCAAATGTACAGCACGACAGTGGATACGTCGCTCAGCTTCCTTATATGACTTACTACTCTACTGTTTTTCATTTATAGAATTATCTTATGGGCTAAAACACAATTAGAGTCTCGCTATACGGGCGGGCTGTAATCCCAACCCTCTACGCGTTATTAAAGGCAAAGATCTTAAACACGGTAGAGGCGCTAATTCTCGGGTATTGTTACATCAAGCATTGTTACGAAAGTTCGGCAGAACCGTGCAAGTCGGGGCAAAATGCAGGGCTTAAAGCTTAATAGAGGCCCCTTAGGCTAAGGCCGCAGAAAAGCGCTCGAACGATCGCATAACATTCAGTCCATCTCAGTCGCTGATTATCACGCCGTAAACGGGCAGCCAGTTCATGTAGGACTTTGGCATTCTCGCTAGCACGAAAGGGCCAGTCTCGTCCACCCTTTCAAACCCTACTCTTCTCGATCAGTAGCTTCACGTCCACGTACTGCCTGACCGTTTCATCGACGAGCTTCAGCCTTAAGCTCTCATCTCTGGAGAAAAGCATCTTGCCCCTTGTGAAAACGTGGTACTTGAACGGCAACGGAGCCTCGTTCAACACTTGAACGTCGATGGGGATTCCTACCTCGATTTCAAGCTTAACTGAGAAATCGACGGTGTAGTGGAAGGCTTTGCTGGAGTCCTTTATCCAGATGGCCAAGTCCACGTCCCTGAAGGAGCTGGCTTCCACGAAGCCTCCGTGCACGTATGCGAATACGACTTCGCCATCCCCCTCAATTTTCTCCCTCAGCCCTTCCAGTAGCTTAGCTTTGTCTCTCTCTGACAACCTTCGGTACTTAATCCCAGGCTCAGCCATCCCATTCATACGTGGCACCCCCTCACGTACACGAGAAACTCCTCAAAGTCCTTTAACGCATCCTTAACACTCTCATAAACTTTCCT
>WUQV01000243.1 GCA_009889585.1 Candidatus Bathyarchaeota archaeon
CGATAATACTGGGTACGCTGAACCCGATGAACTACATGTGGGCTCCAGAACACGCCGTCCTATCGAGGGCAACAGAGTGGCTTACGTACTTTAACCCGGATAATATTTACGACGTAAAAGGCCGTATCCGGGTCCTATTGGAGAATTGGAAGGTAGAAGAGGCAATCGTTGATGGAAAGGAAGGAATGATTATCACAATTCATTTGAAAAAAGGAATTAAATGGCATGATGGAGTGGAATTCACCGCATATGACCTTAAGTGGACTCAGGAGTACGCTGGAAGAGCTTGGAGGACGTTAAGATATTATGGACCATTTATCGAGAGCTTGGTTAAGATAGAGACTCCTGATCCTTACACGATCGTTTATCATTTGAACACTAGGAGCTGGATTTATGAACTGAGTGCGATAGGGGATAGGCCTTTGCCAGCTCATATATACGGAAAGATTCCTAACCCATTTGGAGATCCTTCGAGAATGTCTCATCCAACTGATCCAGATTTAACAGCTCTCGTCGGCACTAGTGCTTTCGTCTTAGTCGAACACTTAGGAGGCAAGCACGTTACATTCTCTTGGTTCCCGGAATGGCATTCATTACATCCTGACAGAAGGCCTAAGATAATGCCGATTGAGCCTATGCCATACGCTATTGAAGAAGGATTAAAGCTTCCAGTTAAGTTCAAAGTGATAGATTATTTAGATAGGCCGATAGAGGATGCAAAGGTAATGATAACGTTTGCTGGTCCAACAACCATTAAGGCAACTCTTACTCATGTAGGAGAAGGCGTATACGCAGCTGATGTCTTACCTCCTTTAATAGGTAAGTACGGCATAACAGCATCGGCTGAAGTCGTAATGAAGTACGGCACGTTAACAAACGTCGTTTCATTCCCGCCGATAGAAGTTTACCCCAAGGGTGTGGAACCTCCGCCTCCTCCGCCTAAGCCAGAGGTTCCCGTCGCGGTAGCTCCAACTCCGATTGAGTTGCCTGCCGTGCCAGTTCCTCCTGAGCCAGCGGCTCTACCCGTCCCTAAGCCTGGAATAGAAGCCATAATGCCTGGA
>WUQV01000244.1 GCA_009889585.1 Candidatus Bathyarchaeota archaeon
GTGGATTTGAGGGAAGAGCCACGTGGATAAAAAGCTACGAACGTCCATGTGGTTTAGAACGGTACTGCGTCGTCGAAGAAGTCGTCTTCGAAGGCGTTAAAGTCCCCATAGGGCCTCGCTCTTCGAAGTATATGAAAACCTAAGGAAGGGCGTAGATGCGATAGTAGGCAGGGACAACGTAGACTTATGGAACGTAAAGGTTAAGGCGGGCAAAAGACCGTACGTAGACCTAGACCCATTGCACTTCTCTTTGATCGAGATCCATTAAAGGCGCATACGTGCGAGTTACTCCAAGTAAGAAGCTTTCAACGTTGACTTCTTTAAGTTCTAACTCTTACAGCGTGTTGGAAATCCCGACTTCCCCCTTAGCTCGGCCGAGCTCACCTCATCGGCTAAGTCTCGAATGCCTCGGCGTCATCACGCTCACTGAGGGGCTATCGGGGCATCGCTAGCTCCGGCTCCTCCGCTTCATAGCTGCTATTGACGAGGGCTGAGGTCGCTAAATCAACCCTAGAACCCCTTAGCCTTAGCTTCACCCTTACGGCCAAGCCTAAACACCTTAATTCGCTTCATCTTTCCGATCCTTTTAGGCTTGATGCGCAACACGCTCATAGCCAATACCATCTTAAGTTATACTTGCAGCTATATAAGTCTGTATAGATCTTAGGCTCATCACTTAACCTTCGGGATACATTAAGTCAAGTACAAATATGAAGATGAGGTCGCTACCGATATTAACTCGTACGTCAATAAGGCCATGATATTTCTGATGACCCTTCCCGCGTCTTGAGCGACCGTTAAATCGCCCCTCGTCAAGGTCATGAACATTTCGTATGGCAGCATGCCAACGCCAACCTTCGCTGCCAAAAGGACGCAGGCTCACGTTCGTATTCTCTGAACTTGATATGCCTCATTAATTCTGCAAAGCGATTTAGACACTCCAGCCTGAACTCCCCATCGATGTTTCTACGATTATGTAGATACGCTGGTATCTACGATGGCGCTACTTCATTAAAGCTCGACCGAGCTATACTTCTTCAACTCTTGAAAGTTCCTCTTTAAAAAGGCTCTAAAAGTCCTCGTTAAATCATATTGCTCCACGTCATCCAATGGTATCCATTTTGCTTCAAGCACATCATCTCTAGCTTGCAAACTACCTCCTTTTAATTTAACGAGAAAGTCAATAACAACGAAATGATACTTTATTCTTCCATTATCAGTCCTTACAATAACATCCATTATATCTATTAAGCGATCAACTTCAACATCTAAACCACATTCTTCCTTAACCTCTCTAACAAGGGCTTCATAAGTAGATTCGCCTAATTCCACCAATCCACCTGGAATGCTCCACTTCCCTCTTCCAGGATCAGAAGCCCTTCTTACTAAAAGGATTTTTCCATCACGTACGATCACAGCGCCTACGCCCACCATAGGTCTCATAGGATATTCTCTCTTCAAGCCGATGCCTCCATTAAGGCTTGCTACGACCTTTATTCTTCCTCCATCTTCATACCTTTAGAGACACATAAGAGGTTTTCGTTAATGGCGAGGGATGAGTATTCTCCTATAGAGTTACAAAAGGATGATTGCCGCAAAGCCCTCAAAAGCCTTAAGGTCTATGCCGCCTTTTTCGAACAAGCTTACGTCTAAGAAAGGAAAATTCCTCGCCTTAGGAAGATGTCGCGCCAGATCCCCGATGAATAACGAGCGCAATTCCTAAGAGGGACGGATGATTCAAACGATAGCGGCTGTCGTTTGAGGGGTTTACAGGGGGCCGAGGAGTTGAAGTTCATTCATGCCGCCGACTTGCACCTAGGTTACGCTCAGTACAACTTAGAAGCGAGGCGGCAGGACTTCCTAAAGGCCTTCGAGGAGCTCGTCGAAAGGGCGATCGAATTAAACCCGGACTTCGTCCTCATGGCGGGCGACCTATTTCATCAAGCGAGGCCGTCTAACGTCACGTTGGAGGAAGCCGTTAGGAACTTCAGGAGGTTGAAGGAAGCCGGCATCCCCGTTTTAGCGGTCGATGGCTCTCATGATTCAGCTCCGAACGTTCTAACGGGGACCATCTTAAACCCGTTGGATAGCGCTGGCTTGATTCACTACCTGCCAAGGCACGAAGGGGCTTGTTGGCAAGACGAAAATTACTACGTCTACGGGCTTCCTAACTTTAGGACGAGGCGAAGGGCGGAGGAGGAGCTGCCAGCTTTCTTGATGAGGAACCCGCCGAAGCCCGATGCGTCACGATTCAATATACTAGCCTTTCACATGGCGATCGATTCGCTCGGCTTCGTCCCGCCTTACGTAGAAGCCGAAGCTACCCCTGAGATGATCCCTAACGGCTTCGATTATTACGCAAGCGGACACGTTCATACGCCAATGGAGGCGCCGTTCAAAACGGGGATCCTCGTCTACAGCGGGTGCATTGAAACCGTAAATTACGAAGACGCAAGGGTGGAAAAGGGCTTTTATTACGTCGAAGTCGACGAACGAAAGGTCATGAGGCTTCAATACGTGAAGCTCAAGAGCCCTCGTAAGTTCGTCGTCTTAGAGGGGGACTTCATCGACGCGCCGCCTTCCGAAGTAGCTGACGCGGCCGCTAAGCTCGTCGAGAAGGTGGATGAAGAGGGAATCGTAATAGTCCCGATCATAAGGGGTAAGTTGCCCCTTGGCTTCAGCCGAAGCGAGATAGACATCGTTAAGATCCGTGAGGCAGCTCGATCGGCCTTAATAGTTAGGCCAGTCCTTCAATTGACGGAAAGGGAGCTCCCGGAGAGGCCTA
>WUQV01000245.1 GCA_009889585.1 Candidatus Bathyarchaeota archaeon
CGTCGGCTTATACCTTTCGATTGCTTCTAACACTTCCTCAACGCTAAACCGAGGCAATAGGATCGTTGAAGCTGAACAATATATTGGTACGTTCATACAAACGGTCATCCCATAGGAATGGAAGAACGGTAAGACGGCTAACGTGATATCTTCTGAAGTCATCTTCGCCCAGCTAGATGATTGTATAGTATTGACCACTAAGTTAAAATGCGTTAACATCGTCCCTTTTGGAACTCCAGTCGTTCCACCGGTATACAACAGGACGGCTACGTCTTCCTTAGCGTTTACATTTACTTCTGGAGGCTTTGGCTTAGCCTTTTCAACAAGCTCTCGAAATTTAATCGTCTTAGGAAACGTTTTAATCTTTATACCTCTTCCAGGAGCGAACATTCGATAAATAGCAGGCATATAATCCATTATACTTGTAACTATTACGTTCCTTAAGCATGTTTTCTCCCTAACGCTTTGAACGGGATCATGTATAATGTCAAGCGATACTATCGTTTCAGCTTCTGAATTATTAAGCTGATATTCAATTTCATGCTCTTTATACCTAGGATTAAATGGAACTACTATAGCTCCAGCTTTCAATGCTCCATAATAGCTTATAATGAATTGAGGACAATTTGGAAGAAATAATGCAACTTTATCCCCCTTTTTAACCCCCAAGCTATTAAGGGCATTTGCGAACTTATCCGTAAGGAAATCCAATTCTCGATAAGTAATCCTATTGCCGTAAAATATAACTGCCGTTTTATTCGGGCTTTCGACGGCCGATCGCTTTAATAATTGAAAAAGCGGAACCTCCGGATAAGTTAAGGTCTTAAGAACGCCTTCAGGCCAAACCTTATGCCAAGGCCTTTCTTGCAATTCTACCCCGCCTCTAAGGTTAAGGGGGACACGAATATAAAGGTTTATAAAGGTCCGAATGTCACTTCTCATGTGAAAGGACCGGCTTTGATATGGGCAGTCTACGCCATAATCCATATACTTCCATTGGTCATAGCATACGTACTAGTGCGAAGGATGCCTAAGGAGGTTCGATGAATGACCATCTTATGGCCTTACGTAATAGCCATTATCCTATACATCGCCTTCATATCTAGTATTGCACATCGAGTCATAGCGAAGATTAAAACTTACTTTGAATACGTTTTAGGCGGTCGCACTATCTCATGTCTATCGTTTGCATTTCTAGTATCAGCTGCTTATGTAAGCGCTGTATCAGTGCTTGGAGGTTCAGGCATAGCGTACGCATTCGGTTACGTCTCATTAGTAGGATGGCAAATGTGTTGGATGATAGCGTTAATCATAGCGACTTTCGTCGGTTGGCGGTTGAGAAGGCCGATAGCCCCTCCGATAACCCTTCCCGAGGCCATGAAAACTAGGTTTGAGATAACCGCTAGGAGGAGCGGGCTTCAAATCCTATCGGCGTTCTGGGGCGTATTGTTCCTCGTGCTCTTCAACGTGCTACAAATAATGGGGTTCGTCATCATAACGGTGGCCATAACGGGGCTTCCCTTCATATACGCTTGCCTCTTGTACATACTTGTAGACCTATACGTGAGTCTCGGAGGTTACATAGCGCTCGCGCGAACGAACCTCGTACATCAATTCTTCATAACCGGTGGGCTTTGGGGCGCGTTAATCTACCTTTTGCCCGCGGTAGGTGGCATCTTAGGTTTACATGAAGCAGCGACTAAGATTACGATGCCACCGTTGACGATAGTGCCTCCTGGAATAGGGATTCCGAAACCACTTGAAGGGCCTTTGCTAGAGCCGACACCACCTGGAGCTTTATTGACGGCCGTCGGCACGTTTCCGATCCCATTGCTTATCACCTACATGATCTCGAACATGTTAGCATGGTCCGCCCCCTTCTGGCCCACCGTATTATTAGGCTCAAGAAGCATGAGGGACATGCTATATGGCGGTGCCGTAGCCGCCGTCATAATCGGCTTCACGTGGGTGAGCATACCGCTCTTAGGCTTAGCCACGAGGGTGCTCGTACCGACCATGCCCCAGCCTTATCATCAAGATGTAGCTCTTCCCTTACTCATAATAAAGGGCCTGGTTCCTGATTACATCGGGATACCGTTGCTAATCGGGATATTCGCCGCGGCGATATCCTCCTCAGCAGCCTTCTTAGTGTTCTCATCCGTATTCTTAGTGAACGATATAGCGGCCGTTTTAAAGCCTCTTACGGCTGAGCAGATGTTTAAATACAGTAGGGTGGCGATATTCGTAATAGGCTTGTTCACGTTAGCCCTCACGATATTAATGCCTCCTGCCGTTATAGCGGCTGGAGCTGCATTCGCGTTCGGAGTGTGCGCAGCAGGCTTAGCCATACCGACGCTTTTAGGCCTTTATTGGAGGAGGATGACTAAAGAGGCCACGTACGTTTGCTTAACGGTGCCGCCAGCGCTCTTCCTATTAATCATGATCTATTACCTCGCCACAGGCATATTATTAATCCCACTTCCACCGATATTAACTAGCTTAATAATAGGGCTCATATTGGCTATAGCCGTAAGCTTAATTACGAAGCCGCCTCCGAAGGAATCTTGGGAACCATTCTTCAAATGGAGATAGATCCTCTACAATCCATTTTTTATTTCACAAATTGAAAAGCCTTATAGCATTTAACTTAAGCACATTCGATTTCTCCTCATTCGATAAATATTTAGACTTCTTGATTTCATCAACCATCGATTTTATGCTATATCCTTTTATAACAGGATAATCTGATCCAAAAAGGACTTTCATCATTCCTATCTCGCTTCTTATTTTATCAACAAACTTTCTTTCAGTAACTAAGTATATAACAGCAGATATATCAAACCATACATTATCATACTTCTTCCCTAACTTTAAAGCTTCATTAAGCCATATCCCAGGGAACCTTAAGCTATAACTTCCTGCATGCGCTAATATTACAGGAACATCTTCATAATCCTTAATGATTGACTCAAGATACTTTGGATTAGCATCTTCCGATACCTCAGGTATCTCCCATATACCTGGATCACAACCAGTATGGAACATAACCTTCTTTGCATTTTTACTACAAAATTCAAATATGAGCTTGAGTTCATCCATAGATTGTGATGGGTTAAAGAATTGAAGCGTCGGTATAAGTTTAATTCCAGCTAAGTTCAACTTATCAATTTCGTCTAGCTTATCACTAACATACGATAAACCCTTTGAAACATTTATCGAACCAAAACCTATGAACCTTTGTGAATACCTCCTGATTAGATCTGCAACACGTTCATTTGTAGTTTTAGCTAAGCTTATAAGAGTTTTCATGTAATTTAATACATTGACATCCCAAACACCCACGTCTATTAAGCGCTGCATAAGTTGCATGCGAAACTTTGGTTCATCGATATAATGTGTATCCACATCTATGGCTAATAAAACGCAAATATCAACATTAGCTGCATTCAATTCATTAATTAGAACATCCTCTGGTAATAAAGGCAGAGGATGAACATGAACATCAACTATCCCCTCTTCACGTGCGAAGGACATTGATGACCCTATAGGGCTTAATTAAACTTCACGCTAAAATAATGGACTTCAACCATAGCTATAAAATCCTCTTTTAGCCTTCCTTCCAACCCATCCCTTTTTCACATACTCTTCAAGTAATGGGCAGGGCTTATACATTTCCATTCCATATCTCCTATACAACTCCCTTAGCTTATTCAATTCATAATCTAACCCCTTCCTATCTGCATATTCACAAGGGCCAGAAGGCCAACCAGTTCCTAACTTCATACCAGTATCTATATCTTTAGGTTCAGCTACATCTTCATATATAAGCCAAGCTGCTTCATTTACTGAAACAGCCCATGATCTATTGACGTCATATTCATCAGCTAAATCTAAAGGCAACCTCGGCCTGCCTTTTGTCCAATCGTAAAATCCAACACCAGCTTTTTGACCTAACTTCCGCTCCTTTATAAGTGGCTCCACCAACTCAGAGCATGGCTTAACCCTTTCCCCATATGCTTCATATAGTGATTTCCCAACCTCATATAGTATATCCAATCCAACAAAGTCTGCTAATTCGAATAATCCCATGGGAAATCCTCCAGTATACTTAATGGATGAATCTATCCCCTCCTTGGATGTCTCACTCCTATAATAAGCCCAAAATGCATCATTAAATACATTTGCTAACACTCTATTAACTATGAAGCCTCTTACATCTTTTTTGCATAATATAGGAGTTTTTCCCAACTTCTCACTAAGTTTAATGGTTGTATCTATAACATCGTCACGCGTATCATCACCTTTAATAACTTCAATTAACTGCATTAATTGAGGTGGGTTAAACCAATGCATTCCAACAACCATATCAGGCCTTCTAGTAGCCCTCCCCATTTCAGTTATACTTAAAGTAGATGTATTTGATGCTAATATAGCATGCTTTGGAGCTATACTATCTAACTTTGAGAATACCTCCTTCTTAAGCTTAATATTCTCTAGAACAGCTTCTATGATAAAATCTACATCTCTAGCAGCCTTTTCGTATTCAACCATAGTTTTAATTCTAGATAAAGCAGCATCTGCATCTCCTTGTTTAATTCTACGCTTCTCCACAAACTTACTCAAACTCCACTTTATCTTTTCAATAGCCTTATTCAATATTTCACTGCTTATATCTAGTAAATTCACTTCATATCCATTCATAGCAAATACTTGTGCTATCCCATGTCCCATTACTCCAGCTCCTATTACCGCGACCTTTTTTATCTCAACTTTCATTAAACTCACCATTTATCAAATCGGAACGAACTCATATATAGGTTTTTCCCCTTGTACTATCCTTGGAGTAAGTTTAACTCTCATACCTACCTTTACATCTCTCTTCTTAACACCAGTTAATCGCGCTAAAACTTTAACCCCCTCTTTAAG
>WUQV01000246.1 GCA_009889585.1 Candidatus Bathyarchaeota archaeon
ATTTGACGAAGGATGAGGTCTGCCAGCTTTTAACGGCCGCTGATTACGAAGGCGGCATCCCAGAGCCAGACGTAAAGGAGCCGAAGCCCCTTTGGTCAGGGAAGAAAATATTCAGCTTATTTTTGCCGAAGGGCTTTAACCACGTAGCGAAGGCTAACATCTGTAGGAATTGTGAAGCATGTTTATATGAGGAATGTCCTTATGATGCTTATATAGTTATTAAGGATGGGGAGTTAATATGTGGTGTAATTGATCGAAAGGCTATTGGAGCAGAACAACCAGGAGGTTTATTACATCGTATTACAAAGGAATATGGAGTAGATGAAGGAAAGAAATTCTTAAATAAGATTTGTCAATTGCTTAAGTCCTTTATAACTATGAGGGGCTTTAGTTATTCATATGATGAGGTAGAGCTTTCTTTAGATTCTAAAAGGAAAATAGCTGAAATAATGCAAAAATATGAAGGTCAAGTTCAAGAGTTAATTAATGAATATAAGGAAGGAATTTTAAAGAAACTACCTGGTCAAACGTTAGAAGAATCATTTGAAATCTACGTAATGAATGAGTTGGCAGAGGCAAGGGATGAAGCTGGAGGAGTAGCGGATGAAAGCCTTAGCCTTGAGAACTCTGGAATAATCATGACGGAGACTGGGGCGAGAGGCTCAAGTTTGAACGTAGGTCAAATGTTAGCTTGCGTAGGACAACAATCCATCCGTGGGAAGAGGATAATAAGAGGTTACGAGGGGAGAACGCTACCCCACTTCAACGTTGGCGATCCTTCGCCTAAGGCGAGGGGCTTCGTTCGCTCTTCGTACCAAGAGGGGTTGAACCCCCTTGAGTTCTTCTTCCACGCGATGGGAGGTCGGGAGGGGCTCGTCGACACGGCTGTGAGGACTCAACAAAGCGGGTACATGCAACGCCGTTTGATCAACGCCCTTGAGCACTTATGGATCGAGTACGATGGAACGGTTCGAAGCCCAGCTGGAGACGTGATTCAATTCAAATACGGCGAGGATAGCGTCGATCCGACGAAAAGCTACCATGGAGCAGCCGTCGACGTAAGGCAATCGATCGAACGGATGAAGATGGAAGTAAAAGGCGAGCCCGCTTCAATGGAGTACATCGAAGAACGCGTTAAGGGCGTCGAGGGAATGCTGCCTCGTTCCTTAACCGAGGAGCTTAAGGAGGGGCTTAAGGCCGTTAGGCTTCCAAAGGAAGGGGTCGATAAAGCCGTAGAGCTAACGATCGAATGTTATAAACAAGCTCAAGTAGAGCCGGGCGAAGCCGTTGGAATAGTAGCAGCTCAATCAATCGGCGAGCCTGGGACGCAAATGACGTTACGTACGTTCCATTACGCTGGCGTAAGGGAGCAAAACGTAACCCTCGGGCTGCCTAGGCTCATCGAAGTCATAGACGCCCATAAGGTTCCGTCGACTCCAATTATGACGATACGCTTAGATGAGGAGCATAGGAGGAGCCTCGATAAGGCGAAGGAAGTAGCCCGTCGGATACAACATACGTCTGTTAAGGACGTAGTTAAGAACGTTTACCGAACGGTATACGATGAGGAACGCGAAGGGATAATGATAGAGCTTAACCCCGTGGCTATGAAGGAAAGGGGCTTGACGATGGAAGATCTCGTGAAGTCGTTATCTTTGCCCGATTGTTCCGTTGAAGAAAAAGGTATCGACGCGGTTATCATTAAGCCGATTAAACCTTTAGACTTAAAGAAGTTAATGGATAGGGTGTTATCCCATAGCATAAGGGGAGTGCCTAGGATAACTCAAGTTAGGATAGATGAAGAGGAAGGAGAATGGATCATTCGAACGGATGGATCGAACTTAAGGAAAGTCTTATACGTTCCTGGCGTCGATCCGACGAGAACCGAGACCAATAACATTCACGAGGTCTTCGAGGTCTTAGGAATAGAGGCCGCGACGAGGGCCATAGTGAAAGAGGCTAAGGGCGTCCTTGAGGAACAAGGGTTGGACGTGGATATCCGCCACATAATGCTCGTCGCCGACGTCATGTGCGCGACCGGCGACGTTAAGCAAGTAGGAAGGCACGGCGTCGTGTACGAGAAAGAAAGCGTTTTAGCTAGGTCCGCGTTTGAACTCACCGTCTCGAACATCGTGGAAGCAGCCGTTAGAGGCGTTAGCGATTCGCTAAAGGGGGCGACTGAAAGCGTGCTCGTCGGCCAGACGATACCCATCGGAACGGGCTTGGTAGACGTTTACATGACGATGCAAACGGCTCCCGAGGGAAGCTCGGAGGCGTTCGAATGACGAACGTCGATCGAGCTCTTTTGACGGCGGTGAAGACCGGGAAGGTTCTATTCGGGGCGAGAAGCGCCGTTAAAAGCGCTAAAATCGGTAAGGCGAAGTTAATCGTAATAGCGTCCAACTGCCCCAAAGGCGTTCGAGAGGACATAGAGTATTACTGTAAGCTTTCGGAGATTCCGATTTTAACTTATGGTGGAACGAGCGCTGACTTAGGGATGGCTTGTGGAAAGCCCTTTTCGATATCGGCGTTAACGATTAAGGCGCTGGGCGAATCCGACATACTTGATGTCATCGATCTTAAGGAGGCGACATCAAGGGGGTTTGAGGGTTAAGCCATGCCGGGGATAAGGTTCACTAAGACTGAGATGCAATATATAGCTTTATTTGAAAGTGTAACGAATGTAACTGTACGTGATTGTATAGTAGATGAGGAGGATGAACGAGTTATACTAGTAGTAAAGGAAGGAGAGGCAGGTATGGCAATAGGAAGAAAGGGAAGGAATGTACGCTTACTTGAGGAGATGAGTGGAAAGAAATTTGAAATAATAGAATACTCTGAAAATCCAGCTCAATTCATTAAGAATGCCTTAAAGTCGGCGAAGGTGAGGGAGGTGCGTATAACTAAGCGATCGAATGGGAAGACGATAGCCGTTGCCGCAGTAGACCCGAGGTACAAGGGGATAGCTGTAGGAAAGGATGGAAGGAATGCTGAACGATTAAGGTTCTTAATGAAGAGGTACTTTCAGATGGAGGATGTATCAATCGTATGACTTAAACCTTTTTACGAACGAGCATCCTTTCTATATAAGGCTTTAATTTATCGTTTTCAGCTTTTATCCTCCCCTTACCTAAGGCCTTCATTTGATCATTCATCTCCTTAATTATTCCAGCGAATTTTAAACCTTCAGCAGCAGATACATAATCTATCCTCAACCTCTCTGGGCTCATCCCAAGCTTAACTAACATTCCATGCAAAGATTCCATCCTTGCCTTCATCTTCCAATTCCCGCTTATGTAATGACAATCGTATGGAAGATGGCAAGCCGCCACTAAAACCATGCCAACCCCTAGCCTAAACGCCTCTAAAACGAAGTCCCTATCGACTCTACCTGAGCACATAACCCTTATAGGCCTAACGGTAGGCGGATACTCGAATCTACTAGTGCCAGCTAAATCAGCTCCAGCATAACTACACCAATTGCAAAGGAACGCTAAGATTTTATCATCAGCTCCTTCCTCTAAGGAAGCCCTAATTTGGCTAAGGATTTGAGCATCGGTGAAGTGCATTTGAGTTATCGCGTCCGCCGGGCATTCCGCTGCGCACGTGCCGCAACCGTGGCACATGGCGGCTACGACGAAAGCCGGCTCGCCAGGCTCGACCTTAATGGCGCCATAAGGGCATTTTTCGGCGCAAACGCCGCATTTAACCTTAGTATTTCGACAGCTCGCCTTATCGACGATGGCGACGATGGGCTCTATCGCCCATTCCTTCTTCGAAAGTATCGTAGCCGCCCTTGCTGCAGCAGCGCTACCTTGTGCTACGCTATAAGGTATATCCTTCGGGCCTTGACAAGATCCCGCTAAGAATATCCCATCCATCGCCGTATCGATCGGCTTAAGCTTCGGATGGCTCTCCATGAAGAACCCATCCGTTCCACGAGGTATGCCTAATATCCTAGCGAGGTCGGCTGAATCAGCCTTAGGGACGGCAGCCGTTTGTAAAACTACCATCTCTGCTTTAATCTCGATCGGCATACCTAAGGCCATGTCCTCCGCTCGAATGATAAGGTCCTTCGTCTCAGGAACTTCCTCTAACTTGCTTACCCTCCCTCTAATGAAGATAGCGCCTAACTCACGAGCCCTACGATAGAACTCCTCATAACCTTTAAAGTGAGTACGCATATCCATGAAGAGAACGTAAGCCTCTATTTCATCTCGATATTTCTCCTTTAACATAACGACGTGCTTCAACGTATACATACAACAAATTCCAGAGCAATATTCATACTTATTCACATCGCGAGAGCCTACGCATTGTATAAACGCTATTGAATGAGGCTTCTCGCCATCTGAAGCCCTTACGACCTTTCCACCAGTTGGACCAGCTGCAAGAAGTAAACGTTCAAGCTCAAGCCCTGTAATGACATTATCATATTTCCCATAACCATATAATGAATCATCATATGGCAAATATATATCATAACCAGTTGCAACGATAATAGCGCCAACGTCTAACTCTAATTCCTCCGATTGTTGATTGAAGTCTATTGCTTGTCTTGCTCCACATGCTTCTACACATTTATAACATTCGATGCAATAATCGCGATTGATTGTGTAAACGAGTGGGACGGCTTGATCAAATGGCACTGAGATCGCCTTTCGAACTCCAAGGCTTAAATCCCATTCGTTAGGATATTCAATCGGACAAACGTCACGACATTCACCGCAACCAGTGCAATTATCAACAATAATATAACGTGGCCTCTTTCGTATCTTTACCCTAAAGTTGCCTACGTAACCACTTACGCTAACTAAGTCAGCATATGAAATTATCTCAATATTAGGATGACGACTAACATCTACCATACGAGGTCCTTCAATGCAATTACTCACCACGAATGTGCCCTTCGGAATAAAGTTATGAATTCCATCTACCGTTACATCATATACGTAATCGCAGTCGCAGGGGATCTCTCTAACTTCTCTCACCTTGTCGAGGAAGAAGTCCGAATTATACATGCATTTAAGCTCTATTAAGTCCGGATCATCAGACTTAATGCTGCCCTCTAAAAATTCTATCATCCTACTGAGGTTGTCCAATGTAATCCTGCACTCTTGCTTTATTATCCTCCTTACATTTGTAGCAGTGAGCGACAATTTGCTTATCTGCAAATTATACCTTCTCAATAGATTTCCTATCAATAAGCCACATTTTAGCGGGAGCTCATCGAATAGACTTTCCTTAACCCTTTTATCCTCACATATCTTAACAGCTTCTTCGAATACCTTTCTCTTCTCCGGATGATCAGAACCAACGGATTCGATGAATTTGAGGACATCTAGCTTATTTGAGATATCCACTATTATCCTTTCATTCAATTCATATACCTTGCTAATAATCCCCAACCTTTTTAACAATAAATGCAAACCATATGCAAATTCATAGTCATCCTTTCCAAGATCGAAGTTTATCTTGACTAAGGTACATCCGCCTTCATCTTTAAATCGAATACATCCATCTCCATCGAACACCCCTCTAAGGAAGGCTGATATTGTGCTTTCTCTCAATTTTAATATTGGAGCTAACCTGCCTTTTATATCCAAAGACGTGGCTATCTGCATCAGTACTTTATTCTTGACTTGAATTATAGTCCCAACCCCTCGCGCTCCGCCCTCTGGTTCTATGAACCATTTGCCATATGACCTATTTGAGAAGTACTTTTTATATAGCTCTATGAAGAGCTCTATCAGCTTCTCATTTGTATTACAAAATCTTATTTCCTTACCCTTTAAACTCCCATTAGAAGCTAATAATCCCAATAGATACATAAGGTTTTCATCAAGCACTTGAGATACAATCCTCATTTTCTTCCCAGCTCCTCTATATGTTAGATGATGAATTCTCCTTTTGATAAAGTCCCAATCAAGTTCTACAGCATGACATATACCCTTGATCTCTCGTATTGATAGAAATCTACCTTTACCTAAATTTCTATAGTTCAAGTTAAGAATCTTAGCTGCTTTCATCAAGCTTCCAAATCTCTTACGTAATCTTGCCTTCAATTCCTTTAAAAGATCTTCATCTGCTATTTTAATATCATAAGATAACAAATCTACAATCCAGTATATGCTCGGCTTATCTAGGATAATCTTTCTTGGAGCATAAACTCTATCACCTAGCTTAAGCTGTTCACATCTCATCCATGCAGGCCCATTCTTTGAATCGATTAATATTGGATGATCTGGAGTAAACCTAACCTTAGCTCCCATGCTAGTCCTAACCTCTATCAACCTATTAGGTGCAGGAACCTTATACACTTTAATTATCCTTCCAGATTTTAATTTCCAATCGCTAAATCCATATACATCTAGAGTCTTAAGATCCATTTCAGGATTTTTCAATAAGCTTTTCGCAAGATTTTCCATGGAGATTAAACTTCCATCTCCTAAGATAATCTCCTCATCTCCAGGCATACATATTGAGCAATCTAAAGTTGGAAATGTCTTATCTAATTGAGCCATACGCCCACCTATGCTCTCCCCTTTCTCTAAGAGGTATACTTTGAAGCCCATCTCTGCTAAGTCTAACGCAGCATTAATACCAGCTATTCCGCCTCCAATTACGAGGGCTTTATTCGTAACTGGAACCTTTATTATCTCTAGCGGTTGAAGCAACCTCGCTTTAGCAACTGCTACCTTTATTATATCCTTAGCCTTTTTCGTTGCTTCCTCAGGTTCACGGCTATGACACCATGAGGAGAACTCCCGTATATTAGCCATCTCGAATATATACGGATTCAAACCAGCTTCTGAAACGCACTTCCTAAACGTCGGCTCATGAAGCCTAGGTGAACAAGCGGCTACGACCACTCGATTAAGCTTATGCTCCTTTATAGCCTTCCTTATTTCATCTTGTCCTGGATCAGAACAAGTATAACGATTATCCTTTACGAAAATAACATTTGGCAAGCTCTTAGAATATTCACATAACTCCTTTGGAGAAATCACCCCAGCTATATTAAGACCGCAATGGCATACGAAGACTCCTATACGTGGTTCTTCATTAATAAGTTGAGGATTAGACCATTTAATAGGCTTAATATTCATCATACCCTCCTCTTTACAGAATCTATAGCTTTTACAGATCCTCTAATCTTTAAATCCTTACTCATTATCAAAGTAGATGTAACTTTTTCTAAAGCCTTATGCCATGTTCCAGATCTAACATAAGTACATAAAATGCCCGTCCTACTTAATTTTAAAGCTTCACTAACCGGACATATAAGTTTGCAAACCCCACAATATACACATAATAACTCATTTACATATATCTTTCCATCACTAATATATAATGCACCCATTATTGGACAAACATTTAAACAATCTTGACAATCATCTGGACATTTCTCCTGCCTTATAATAAGCTTACCATAAAATATCCTTCTAACTCTTATAGCATCTTTTGGACATTTTAACTCACATAATCGACAAGCAGGACAATTTTCCTTTTTAACTTCTACTTGCACTATGGAATTAATCACTTTAACTTTAATAAGATTTAATGGACAAGCTTTTTCACATTCTATACAATCAAGTGGACATCTACTCGTATCCACAGTTATATCTCTTATTAACTGTGGAAAAGTCTCTTTATCAACAGACATATTAAACCTATTTCCATTAAGCTTTATTTGAATTGCTCCAAAGGGGCAAATAGAATCACATAATCCACAGTAAAAACACTTTTTTTCATCTATATTTATCATTGGTCGCTTAACTTTACCCTTTTCCTCTCTCTGAGGTATTTGGATTCTTATCGCTTCCACTGGGCATATAGACTTACAAAGCTCACAACCAACGCACAAACCCTTATCTAATGTAAGCGAATAATGGCGTATGTGGTGCAACCTCTTTATAATGAGCTCATTCTCGTTCTCCTCACGGAATAGCTTCATCGGGGACATTTTTCAAAGGATTTGCGAGCTCTTGCTTTTAAAGTTTTTCACGTAAAGCTCTTACGATAACGATCGTAAACTCGTCCAAGGACCTCTGATGCTGACTAACCATTTCCCTACTTCCTTAAGTTCGATTGAATATCAATTAATCGTATGAACCTTATTAATCGAAAGAAGGCTAGGGAAGGCTGGCCAGCTTAAAGGTAGTTTCAACGAGCTCGATTAGCAGCTGCGCCATGGAGCACGTGAGAACGCTTCTTCCGCTTGTTTACATTTACGAAGAACTTTAAGCAGCCTTTGCATATTTTAATAACATCCTTATCATTTGAGCTTAACTTTAATCTTGCACCCTCATTTATGAAGGAATCTTAGCTATACTTTTATGTCTCAAATTCCTTTTATACTTAGCTATCGTAAAGGGCTTATAAAGAATTAAATTAACAAATCATAATTTCCCCTCTTGCTAACTCAATACAGAACTTATCAATATTCTTAAGCTCTTCATCGATTATCCTCTCTACATCCTTCTTAACACCTTCAAATGACTTGCCCTTCTTCATTATTACTTGAGCAGATGCAACAGTCGGTTGATCTATTGGCCTTCCTATTTGACCTAACAACCACACGTAAACCTCCTCAAAGCTAGGCACCTCTTCGTAAATGCGTTCGGCTATACGATGGGTCAAAACGTTGTAAATCTTCCCGACGTGGCTAACCGGATTCTTTCCAGCGGCCGCCTCAGAGCAAAGGGGCCTGTTGAGGGGTATCACGCCGTTCACACGGTTTCCTCGGCCGACTTGCCCGGAGTCCCCGCTTTCGGCGCTCGTCCCCAATACCGTGAGATAAACGCCCCCTAGCCCTCTGCCCCTGACGTCTAACGTGTTCAACTCTATCGAGGCGCTCTTAAAGCCCGAATCTTTCACGAATTGATAAACTTCGTCGAGGACTTCCTCCTTTTTCTTGAAGTAATCTTCCTCATCCTTTATGAAGCGATCGACGAATGACGTCGCCATCGTCAAGTGGACTTCGTCCTTCAACCTCAAGCCCATGACCTTTACGTCCTCGCCTGACTCCGGGTACTTCCTTTTGAAATTCGGCGAGTTCACGTATCGTTCAACGCTTAAGATGAGCTTCTCGAGCCTACTCATCGGCGCGTACCCTACGGCGGCCGACGTATCGTTCGCGCAAAGGACTCGGCCTCCTCTTTTGAATATGTCGACTAGCTCCGGAGATCCAGGCTTCAGCTCCACTTGATAACGAACGTGTTCCTCCGAGTCTACGAACCGTAAGTTTTTCCTAATCCATTCCTTGGCCGCTCGTATCGCTATTTCCTTCACCGGTATCTCAACTCCATTAGCTTCGAACGTCGCTCGATCGCCGAATACGAGGAGCATAGGTCTCTTCACTAAGCCTCCGCCGAACCTCGGCTCCGTCTCGCCAGCCACTAATAGCGACTTATCGACATTGTAGTGAAGGATTGTGCCAGCTTTCTCTAAGTAAGCCTTGTTCAACTCAGTCGAGACGTAATTCATGGTAGAATCACATACGTGATCCGGGTGCCCTAAGCCCTTCCTTTCGACTATCTCTATCTTCTGAAGTTCGATTGGCGTTTGATTCAAGCGGTCGACGAAAATCTTCATAGCGATCGCTAATGATGATTGAAGGATAAAGTATATATACCTTTTCATATTCTTTTAACATAGAAAATAACCTGAGGTTATAAATGATCTTAAGCGGCTCCTTCTTAAAAAGGCTGAGGATCGAGGCGGGCTTAACCCAAAGGCAACTAGCCGAGCTCATCGGCATTTCACAGGCCCATGTAGCTAAGATCGAGGGGGGTAAGGTAGACCCTCGGCTCTCTACAGTCAATAAGATCCTTGAGGTATTAACCGAAGGCTACGGAAGGTCTTGTAAGGACATAATGACAAAGGACGTGATCTTCGCTAGGCCTAACGATAAGGTCGCAAAAGTAAGCGAGCTGATGGTGAAGTACGCCATCTCACAACTGCCGGTTATAGATAACGGCAAGGTCATTGGAACGGTGACGGAAAGGGGGATCGTCCGCAACCTAAGCCCGACCATCGCCGAAAGATCCGTTGAAGAGATCATGGAGGCTCCTCTTCCGAGCGTCCCTGAAGGCGCTTCGATCAGCACGATACGCCCGCTCTTAGAGGATCACCCTGGGGTTCTAGTCGTTAAGAGGGGGGAAGTCATCGGGATAATCACCCGCTCAGACTTATTGAAAATAGTCTCAAAGATCGCATAAGTTCATGAGTTATAAAGTCCAATAGACAAGGCGGTATTCGCACGTAACCTAAGCTCGTTTTAAATTAGAATACCCTCCTTCGGATCTCGTACGACCTTATCGAACTCCTCCATAAGCCGCTTTGTAATCGGCCCTATCTCTCCCTCGCCTATCTTACGCCTATTAACCTCCACCACGGGGGCTATTTCGGTCGCCGTCCCCGTGAGGAATACCTCATCCGCGTTAAAAAGCTCGTGAGGGGTTACGTTCCTCTCGACAACCTTATAGCCGAGCTTCTCAGCGATCTTTATGATCGTATTCCTCGTTATCCCGAGGAGCGCTCCAGTTGAAGGCGGCGGGGTGGTGATTACTCCGTCCTTCACGATAAAGATATTCTGACCTGATCCCTCGCATACGAACCCGTGCTTATCGAGGAGAATAGCTTCGTCCACGTTAGCTATGTTCGCCTCTATCTTCGCTAAGATGCTGTTTAAGTAATTCATGGACTTCACTTCATGTGATGTAGTATCGACTGGATCCCTTCTCACCCACGTGATTACGGCCTTAAGCCCTCTCTCCTTAGCTTCGTGAACCACTATGGTGGGCTCCGCGATTATGATTACGGTCGGCCTTTTGCACTTCCGTGGGTCAAGGCCTAGGTCTCCGACGCCCCTTGTGACTATCAGCCTGACGTAAGCCGTCCTTAAGCCGTTCCTCCTTAACGTCTCTAACACGGCGTTAATCATCTCCTCTTTAGTCATCGGTATATCCAACATTATCGTATTAGCCGAATGGTAGAGCCTGTCTATGTGTTCCTTTAGCTTGAACACAACTCCGTCGTACGCTCGAATTCCCTCGAAGACGCCGTCGCCGTAAAGGAACCCATGGTCGTAAACTGAGACCTTCGCCTCCGGCTTGGGGTGGTACTCGCCGTTGATGTAAACGAGCAATTCCTCGCCCAAGGCGCAATCCTCTACGCGATCAATTGATGGTATATCTCGGGTGATATAAATTATTAGCCAGAGTTATTAATGGAAGCCCTTAATGCTAATTCTAATATATCTTCGAGAACCTTTGGAGGTTGCTGAACGCTATGTTCCCTGAAAGGGTCTATACGGAGGATGGGGTCAAAAGGGCTAGGGAGCTCATCGAGTTAGGCCATAAGCACCATTTGAAGGTCGAAGGGAGCGAGTCGTTCAAAATGAAGGTCGAGGAGGCCTTAGCGCACATAAGGGCCGTTGGTCAATACGACTTCCTTAGGACTTA
>WUQV01000247.1 GCA_009889585.1 Candidatus Bathyarchaeota archaeon
ACGGATTACACGATTAAGGCAGCCGAAGCTCATCTAATATTCATCAAGGCGAAGGAGGATATCGAGAAGGACTTAAGGGCTAAGTACGAGTTGGCTGTGATAAGGCTGGCGGACGTAAGCGGTAAGGCGAGCGCCCTTAGAACGTACATCCTCTCGTTAAGGGGCTTAGGAGTTGACGTGATAAAGGCTGAGACTTTATCGAGGTACGTAGACGATGCCATGAAGGCGCTCATCAAGGAGTTCGAGCTTGAAAAGGGCGTAGAGCTCCTTAAGACGTTGGACTTCATTGAAAAGCAAATAGCTAAGGCTTATGAAGAGGCAGACGTAGCAGCTAAGGAAAGGGCTGAAAAGCTCCTCGCTGACTCTAAGGGCAAGGTTAAGGCCATCCTAGGAGCCCTTTTCGCCCCCGACGTATCGAAGGCCGAGACCATGATACTCGAAGCTGAGGACGCGATCGAGGAGAAGGATTACGTTAGAGCCCTCTCTTGGCTGGCTCAAGCTTCATCTGAGCTTGAGGCCCTTAGCGCCTCTCAAGGTGCGGCGTTTAGCGCGTTCAGCTGGGGAGTTACGGCAATCGTCGTCGTAGCATTGCTTTCAGGCGTCGCGATAAAGCTGAGGAGAAGAGAGTAAGCACACCCTCGATCACCTTCATTTTTTTAACTTCAAGGAGCTTTAGTGAAAGGGAGATCTTTGCCTCGGAAAGAAAGCATCGATTAAAGGAGAAGCTAGGCGTTTCAAGCATAAAGATGGCAGTAAATGAGCCTATCTTTGCCTATCTCAATCGGCTTAACGTCCTCCTTACACTTATCAAATGCCCTTGGACAACGCCCTCTGAATCGACAGCCAGGCGGAGGGTTTATGGGGGTTGGAATCTCCCCTTTTAACACCACCTCGGCCCTCTTAGCCTCCGGATCAGGGTCTGGAACGGCTTTCATTAACGCCTCTGTGTACGGATGTAACGGCTCGCTCACCACGTCGTCGATAGGCCCAACTTCGGCCAACTTGCCGAGGTACATGACTGCTACTCTATCGCTTATGTGCCTCGCCGTCGCTATATCATGGGTTATGTAAACGACAGTTATATCGAATTTATCCTTTAAGTCCAACAAGAGGTTGAGTATCCCAGCCCTTATCGATACGTCTATCATCGAGACCGGCTCGTCGGCTACGATAAGCTTCGGGTTTAGGACGAGGGCTCTCGCTATCGCAACCCTTTGCCTTTGGCCTCCGCTAAGCTGATGAGGATAACGTAGGTAGAATTCCTCAGGAGGGACGAGGCCCGTGTCCTCCAAGGCCTTCGTAACGGCGGCAACCTCTTCTTCGAAGCTCTTCACGCGCCTTTGAATCCGCAATGGCTCGACGAGCAAGTCGAAAACCGTCAACCTCGGGTTTAAGGATTCGTAAGGATCTTGAAAGATCATTTGAGACTTCCCGTGGAACTCGAGGAGCTCATCCTTAGAGAGTGTGGAAACGTCCTTGCCGTCGAATAATATCGTGCCGAACGTAGGCTCCAACAGCTTGACTAATAGCTTCCCGAACGTCGTCTTCCCGCTTCCTGACTCTCCGACGAGGGCGAAGACCTCCCCCCTCCTTACGTCCAAGTTCACGTCGTCGACGGCCTTGATGAAAATGCCCTCCCTCCTGAGGTATTGAAGGGCCGATCTTCTAACGGGGAACCATTTACAAAGGCGATCGGTTTTAACGATTACATCCGAAGGGGCGCCCATTGAATCATCCCCTCACTAAGTGACATGCTACGTAATGTCCGCCGCCGACGTCTATGATGTCAGGCACCTCCTTCCTACAAACGTCCGTCGCGTACGTACAACGCGGGTGGAATCGACAGCCGCTAGGCGGGTTGATGAGGTCTGGTGGAAAGCCTGGAAGGGAGTACAACCTCCTCCTCGTCCCTCTCGCGCTAGGATAAGCGCGGACTAACGCTGCTGTATACGGATGTAACGGGTTCTTATACACCTCCCTTAAGTCGCCGTACTCACAAATCATACCAGCGTACATGACGGCTACATCGTTACAAACCTCTGAAACTATCGAAAGATCGTGTGTAATCATTATCAAGCTTAAATTCAACTTTTCCTTTAAATCGCGCATTAACCCAAGAATTTGCGCTTCAACTATGACATCTAAAGCAGTCGTCGGCTCATCAGCTATAACTAACTCTGGGTTTAAAGCTAAAGCCATCGCTATAACAGTCCTTTGCTTCATCCCTCCGCTAAACTCAAATGGATAATTGTTCACTCTTCTCCTTTCTATTCCTACGAGCTCAAGTAATTCAGCCGCTCTATTCAAAGCCTCCTTCTTACTTATGCCATGCTCATGCAATATTATAGCCTCAGCTATTTGATCTCCAACTTTAATCAAAGGGTTTAAAGCATTCATCGAACCTTGAAAAACCATAGAAATATGCTTCCATCTTATCCTTCTCATTTCATCCTCGCTCTTCTTAACTAAGTCATCACCCTTGAAGAGTATCTTACCTTCGACTATTTTGCCAGCCGAAGGCAGGAGGCGCATTAAGGAAAGAGCTGCCGTCGTCTTCCCGCAGCCGGACTCGCCGACGAGGCCTAAGCCCTCGCCTTTCTCTACATCAAACGATATCCCGTCGACTGCCTTAACGGATTCCCCGCTCTCCAAGTAAAAATACGTCTTAAGGTTCCTTACCTCAAGTAGCCTTTCTGGCATCGTATGCTAAATGGAAGCAGTCTCACATATTCTTTGCGGTCGCTTAAAGTTTAAACGCAATAAACCTTTGCCTTTTCAACCGCCGACTATCCTTAGTTCCTTGAACTTTAGCGCCTGAATTTAAGCTCCTTTTTAAAATTACGACCGATATAATGAAATCTTCAAACGATTGCTTCATCATAATCGCTCATCCCCCTTGAGGATTAAGGGTACTAACGCAGCCCTCTCAACGTCCACCAAGCCTTTATCAGTAATCCTAAGCCTTGGGACGACAGCTAACGTTAAAAAGGATAGATACATGAACGGCGATTTCACCTTAATTCCAAGGGACGCTGCCGCTTTATGAAGCTTCTCGAGCTTAACGCTTACGACATCAACTGGCTCCTCGGACATAAGCCCTGCGAAAGGAAGCTCCACTCGGGCTAAGACGGCTCCATTCCTTACGATTACTTGACCCCCTTGAGTTTGCACTACTGCTCGAACGGCCGTAGCTATATCTACGTCATCAACGCCTAAGGCTATCACGTTATGAGCATCGTGGCTTACGCTAGAGGCAATCGCTCCTTCTTTAATGCCAAACCCTCTTACGAACCCTAAGCCGACGTTCCCCGTCCGCTTATGCCTCTCTACGACGGCGACCTTAATCACATCCCTCTCAGCGTTTGAAAGGATCTTCCATCCTTCGGCTTTCAACACATCTACGTCTTGCTCCGTTAATATTTGATTCTCCACTAACCTTATTACCCTAACCTTAACATTGCCTACGTCAACTGGCGAACGTATGATGAAGTCATCTAGCGATATATCCTTTACGTTCATCGTCCTTATGACGAACTCAGGGTAGCTCGGCTTCGGTATGTCTAATAATAACTTGCCCTCCTTCGCCATTAACACTCCATTTACAAAGACCGCTTTAACATAGAACTTCTCAATATCATCAACTAAAAGCACGTCAGCGACTCTTCCAGGGTTTACGCTTCCGATATCAACATCTACGCGAAAGTGCTCAGCGACGTTAATCGTAGCCATTTGAATCGCTCTAACCGGGTCGACGCCTTCTTCTATCGCACGCCTTACGACGTAATCCATGTGGCCTTCCTTAAGGAGGTCGAAGGGATGGCGATCGTCTGTTGCCAATAGGCAATGGCGTGTGTCCAGCTTAAGCCTCAGTATGGGCTTAACGAGAGTTGCTAAGTTCTTAGCAGCCGATCCCTCCCTTATCTCCAACTTCATCCCCAGCCTTAGCCTTTGAACGGCCTCGTCCGACGTAGTCGATTCGTGATCGGACATCGCGCCAGCGGCTACGTAAGCGCAAAGCCTTTCGTCTAACAAGCTCGGCGCGTGCCCTTCAACGACTTTACGTCGGTCGAATGCCGCTCGAACCTTTTCGTACAACTTCTCATCACAAGCCAATACACCTGAGAAATCCATGAGCTCGCCAAGGCCTACAACTCGATCCCATTCGAGGGCCTCGGCCACCTCATCCGGCCCTATCTCATAGCCCGATGTCTCAAGCTCTGGAGCAGAGGGAACGCACGACGGTATCGTGATGAAGACTTTCAAAGGCAGCTCTTTCGCTTCGTCTAACAAAAGCTTGACGCCTCTCATGCCGAGTACGTTCGCGATTTCGTGAGGGTCTATGAAGACGCCAGTCGTCCCATGTGGCAACACGGCCTTCGCGAAATTCGTAAGCGTTAGCATGGAGCTTTCGACGTGAACGTGAGCGTCCAATAGGCTGGGGACGATATAAGCCCCTTTTGCGTCGACGGTTAATACTCGGCTTATGCGTTTAGCGTCGCCGACGAGCGCTATTCTGCCGTTCTTAATCGTTACGTCGACGCCTTCTTCGATTTCACCCGTGTTAACGTTCACCAGCCGTCCGTTTTCGATGACGAGGTCGGCTGGAGCCCTGCCGATTGCTACGTTGACTAAAGTTCTCCTCATGTTCACCTGCACGTAATTAATTAACTCCTCTTATCAAATTAAGAATTTCAAACACTCATAAGTGCTCAAAACCTATGATTTTCCACTCCGGCTGAAACCAGCGTCAACTATGGAAGTATGGCTGCCCTTAGATCTCTCGACGTGGTTAATATTTGGAAAGTATGTTCCATCTCGTCCAGCCTCATTTTACGAGTTCTAACGCCCTTCTTAGACGTCGCCTACGTCGTCGACTATGCTGCAAGGGCAGTTTTAACTAATTTGCTCATCGAGCTGATGTCAGCTGAGGGGCTTGGGATTA
>WUQV01000248.1 GCA_009889585.1 Candidatus Bathyarchaeota archaeon
ATTTTAGAGCTAATTTCCCTTAAGCTAACGCCACGCATGATAAGTTCATGAATCTTATAGATTTCGCCTTTAGAGAGTCGCTTCATTAGGATTATTATAGATAAGAAGTTTCATTTAAAAGTTATCATTTAGGAATGATAGAACATATTGTCAGAGTGGCGATTATTTCGGAGAGCAGGAAGAGCTTATTAACTTTGTGCGTGGATCGCCTGCCTCAGGATCTGCTCGATGGCTTAAAATCTTTCATGGAAAACGTAGCCTTTCGTAAAACTTAAAATTAAGGCAGGTCCTTCACAATATAGGGCCGGTCGTCTAGTTGGTCAGGACACCCGCTTGACGCGCGGGAAGTCGCCGGTTCGAGTCCGGCCCGGCCCACTGCCCCCGCGCTTCGCGCGTCGGCACCCGAGCTTCTTTTGCCAAAAGAGTCTCAATTCATAGGATCTTCAGAAAAAGGAGGCGAGTAGGTGCCGAGCACAGCCCTCCAAGCATCGCTTCCCTGAGGATCAAGTAGACGGCGTTCATAGCTTCGCATCTGCCTCCGTCATTGCGATACGCGAACATGCCCTCCCTCTTCTTCGCCCATCATCATGGTGATTGGCTCCTCATCGGATTCTTCCATATACACTCTCTCATCACCTTCAACTTCTCTAAGGAGGAGAAGAGACAGAATTCAATCCTCCGACAGTCCTTGTATATATCAATCATCGCAAATTAAAATCGTAAGCGTTAAAGCGCCACGCTGCCTTCAGCACCTTAAGAGGTTCCCTTCCCAGCTGCTTTACGAATTTGCTTTTCTTAACGTAAAACTCACACATGTCCTTTACATTCACTCTGAGCTTACATTCTTTAACCTCTTCCAGAACCACCTAACGCAGCTCTTGTCACTTCGATGAACGGCTCGATTAAGTCAATAACCTTTTTTTGCTACGGAGGAACCGTTAGCAGCATCCTTTTAGGCTTTATTAACATTTAGTGATCGATGAATTTGTCTCCAAGCTTAAGGAACTTAAAGGATCCCACGAGTTTCACGTCGTCTGGGATAAAGGCATGGCTTACGGAAAAAGTTTTATACCCTAAGAATGAATCGCTCGTAAAGGATGAGCGTCATGGGTAAGATGGACAAAAGGATCCCGCGGATACGTTGGA
>WUQV01000249.1 GCA_009889585.1 Candidatus Bathyarchaeota archaeon
CCCTTATCCCTAACTTCAGGGTCTTTGAGCTGAAGGGCGTCCAAGGCTAGCCTCCTCTCCCTATGACTCTTAATCCTCTCCTCCTCGAAGCCCTTTGCTATGAGGAGGGCGTTCGTTGCTTGAACCACGGCATTCCAAGCCTTTTCAGCAGCATCCCTAATTAAGACATCGGCCCTTTCCTTCCTCCATCTTTCAAACTCCGCAACCGCTGCCTCGGAAAACTTCCTTGCCTCTGAAAGATAGAAGACGATCCTCTCGCGTTCAACATCCATAGAGCTACCACCCCGTTCCTCCATCAAAAGTTCAGGGGACATTTAAGCCTTCCGATCTCCATGCTTGAATCGAACTTTAGAATGTCATGTAAAGGTTACACTTTCATAAAGGCATATGATTTTTAAAGCGGTACATACAACCGTCGTACTACAGCATAAAGCTTTTAAGCTTTATGAACGATTTCCTAAGGCCCTAACTCATAGGAGAGTAGATGACTTGAGTAAGGATCGAGCCATAGGGCTCATAATACTCTTAGGAAGCACCTCAGGTATAGTAGCCTATGGATTGGCGATGTGGTCGCATCCTATAATAATACTTCAAATAACTGCCTTCTTAATCGCAAGCGCTATCTTAGCCATATTAGCTTGGATAGACTATACGTTATCTACGACTCCTCCACCTAAACCTATTGAGGAATCAGCTCCTATGGCTGAAGAAAAAGCTAAAGAGGTCAAACCTTAGGTTAGGTGAGATTTCATTGAAGGCCGTAATACTAGCAGGAGGTAAGGGAAAGAGGCTTAAGCCCTTAACTGATGAATTGCCGAAGCCTTTGATACCGATCCTCGGAAGGCCGATAATAACTTGGCAAATAGAATGGCTTAAAAGATATGGCATAAAGGATTTCGTAATTTCCATAGGCCATTTAAAGGAAAGGTTTTTAGAGTCGATAGGCAATGGTGAGAAATCAGGCATTAAAATCTCTTATGCAATGGAGGATGAACCATTAGGTACTGGAGGATGTCTTAAAAACGCAATGCCCCTTTTGTTTAAAGAGGAGTTCTTTTACGTCTTAAATGGCGATATTATAACTGATATGAATCCATTAAGGTTGCTTCAAGAAATTAAAGGCGCGATAGGGGCAATAGCCTTAGTACCTTTACATTCTCCTTATGGAATAGTTAAACATGGAGAGGATGGAGTTATAATTAGCTTTGAGGAAAAACCATTGATAAAGGATTATTGGATAAACGCAGGCATATACCTCTTTAAACATGATATCTTCGACTATTTGCCAGATGTAGGCGATTTAGAGAGGATGGTATTCCCGGAGTTAGCTAGGTTGAAAAAGCTTAAGGCGGTGAGGTATTATGATGTACTATGGCGTCCCATAGATACTTATAAGGACTTAGAGGAGGCGGAAAGAGTCTTGAGGACCTTGGCGTAGGTGTGATAAAATATGAAATGCATAAAGTATGATTTTGAGAGGTTGAAGCAAGAGCTTTCGAATGATGAGAACGTACTTCTTGCTTACATCTTTGGATCTGTCGCTCGTGGGCTCATAACGCCTTTAAGCGATGTGGATATAGCGGTGCTCTTAAAGGATAGCTGTTTGAAAGAGCTAGGTAAGCTGTGGAGCAATATCGCTAAGGCCTTAAGAGTTTCTGAAGATAAAGTAGACCTCGTGGATCTATCACAAGCGCCTATAACGTTGAAGTGTAGCATTGTAAAACATGGTTTTAAACTCGTCGATAAGGGCGATTATGAGGAGAGCTTAAAAAAGGAGCTCGTAAGTAAATACTTAGAGGCAAAGTTTTTGCTGGATTCAACGTATAGTGAAGCTGTAAGGACGTTAAGTTGTGAGGTAGATAAAAATCTCCTAAAGTTAAGGATATTTGAGGCTTTAGAGCGTATAGCTACGTTAAGGGAGGAAGTATTAAGCAAGCCGAAGGAGCAAGTAATAGCATCTAGGGTCTATAAAGGACTGATGGAGAGGTGCGTACATATAATAATAGAGGCTATGCTTGACGTATGCCGACATATTGTTTCTGCTAAAAAACTTGGGATACCAGAGACTTATGGAGATTTAGTAAGGCTCTTGAGAGAAGGTGGCATATTACTTCCTGACCTTGCTGAAAGGATTGAGGATCTCGTAATGCTGAGGAATGTACTCGTCCATAGGTATATCATTATTAGCCATGAAAAGTTGTACGAAGAATCTAAAGCTCTAATAAGGGTTATAGAAGAGTTCATAGGCATTGTGGAAAGCTTGATTAAAGAGGGGTGTTAGCATCAAAGCTATGCTCTTCAACAATTAACCTTAAGGTGAAGCCTTCAAACGAGGGCAAAGCTAACCTACGATAATAGGGTGCTGAAAAGCTCGTGCTCATTAAGAACGTCGTATAAGAGTAGGCTCGGGGAGCATGCCTAAACATAACCATAGGTACGCTTCCCTTGGATCCAATTGCCCTCACCGCTCAGGGTTCGTCACAAGCTTGTCACGGACTCGGCCTCTCTAAGGGGAACCCTGCGCTTAACCGTCGGCTTAAAAAGCTCGAATCCACGTCCATAAAGTATAAAAGCAAAGACAAGAAATCATATATGCCATGATCAGCTTACGCGAAGAGTTGGTTAAAACGTTAGGCACCTCCAAGGACTTGGTGGATGAAGGCTTTGAATTCCATAGGAAGAGCATCGTAATTGATATGTTATGCTTTGATCCAAGAGTATATAGTGATAAAGCTGTTAAACGTTGTGAGGAGTTATTAGCTCAAGGTAAAAGCACAGTTGAAATAAATGAAGAACTTAATAAGATTAATCATGAGGAGCTTATGAAGGATCCAGAGATTAGGAAATCTTATGCTGAAGCTTGGAATAGATCTGGTGTAACGGCTGGAAGTATAACTTTATCTTCTAGGGATTTTCAAACAGCTGTACGTGATATAGCTTTAATGACTCAAAGAATAGATTCATTTAGGAATTTACTCATAAAGGCGATTAAGGCGGAGCATATAAGACAAGCAAAAGCAGAGGGTAAGCATGCTATTATTTTAAATTTTCAAGATACTTTAGCAATAGGAGGAGGTATTGATATTGATAAAGAGCTTGATAATGTGGACGTATTTTATGGATTAGGTATAAGGATCATACAACTTACGTACAACCTTAGGAATTTCGTTGGAGATGGATGCACTGAAAGATATCAATCTGGCCTTACTTACTTTGGCATTAAGCTCGTTGAGAGGATGAATAAACTTGGTATGTTAATCGATTTATCTCATTGTGGCCATCAAACTACGATGGATGCGATTGAAGTATCAAAGGATCCAGCGGCATTCACTCATACGTGTTGTAAGTCGCTTTACGATCATCCAAGGGGGAAGACGGATGAGGAGATGAAGGCTCTTGCTGAAAAGGGAGGCGTCGTAGGGATATTCGCCGTTAAGTACTTCTTAGCCGAGAAGGGGACGTTATTAGACGTTCTTAATCATATCGAGAAAGCCGTCGATTTAATAGGCGTTGATCACGTGGGGATTGGAACGGATCATTGGTACGTACAAAATTACCCCGAGAGGTTGGCAGAGGTCGCTTATAACGAGTTCTTAGAGGGGTACGACAAGGGCAGGAGGTTCTGGTCAGGCTTCAGGCCTGAGCATAGAAACGACCCGAGGCTTTATCCTCCTCGTGAGCCGGATTTGCTAGCGTGGGTAAACTGGCCCGCCATCACGGTCGGCTTACTATCGAAGGGTTTCTCGCAAGGGGATGTGGAGAAGATCATAGGAGGTAATTGGTTACGCCTCTTAGGGCGCGTGATAGGATGACCTGTCGATAAGACCTTGAAGCGTATTAAAGAGGGGCTATGCCTTTCATACTTCTTCATTACCCCATTGCTTATATAACGCATAAGATAAGCAATAAGCTAAGCCTTCCAGCCTTAATAACGAGCTCTTTCATACCCGATTTAGAGCATATATTGTTCACGTTAATGGCCAAGGAGCCTCGTAGAGGCTTAATCCTTCATAGCTTATTTGGCGCCGCTTCATTAGGATTACTTTTATCCATTCTATTAACCACTCATCTTTATCCAGTTGTAATTTCCTTTTTGTTTAAACTTGATAAAGGAATGGTTCAGGAGAATTGTCGCTTTTCCATTTGGCTTATTCTCTCATGTCTGATTGGAGTTATTAGCCACGTAATTATTGATTCATTACATCATGAATTTAATCCTCTCCTCTTTCCATTTCTTAAAGAATCCTTTAATGCACTTATTCTTTTTGGCGATTGGATTCTTGCAAATCAAGTCGTTCATTTGGTTTTCACCGCCTTAACAGCATTAATCTTAATTTACGAATTACGTAAAGGAACGAGTGGCTTTTGGAAGCGATTATTAATTTGTTAAACTAGGAGTTTGACAAACAAGGGCTATCTTAAAGCACAATTAAGGAGTTTCCATTCTTCTATCTTGCGCTAAGCCTTATTTTACCCAAAGGATCGCTCTTATGCCTCCACAGGCCTCCCTTGAAGCTTATCACTTGGATCCCTAGCTCATCAATCGTTACATCCGTTATTAACGGCTCCCTTAAGCCCTCTTGAACGATTAAGATGGCCTCAACCTCAGATAGTTCTTCATCTTCATCCCCGAGCAGTATCAACTTAACGGCTTGAGGCATTACGTATGCCTCGCTAACGCCCACGGCTTGCTCCACTTCAACCAATTGAGCTCCTTCAGTAGGCCATAGGCCTATGGTCTCGGCGATCTCAGGGGTTATCGCTATCAAGGGCCTTTCGCTTTCCGCCCCGCTGTTTACCAATACCTTAACGTCAACGCTCCTATCGGATGGAGCTTGAATTCTAACGTTCACCTTTACCGGCAATCCACTTCACCAAGGCCTTAGGCTTCTTAACGACGTATCTGCCGAACG
>WUQV01000250.1 GCA_009889585.1 Candidatus Bathyarchaeota archaeon
ATATCCTTCACTCAGTAGGCATGGGACGGGCCGAATTTACGCCTGTGGAGATCAAGGCCTCCGTAACCTGTCCTTCCAGACGTGGCTGAAGGAAAGTTTCCGCCGACGGGAAACTGCGCTCTGGGTGGATGGAGATCGAGCCTGGTCGTTGAAGCAGGAAGCCCCTTCAGATAAGGAAGGGGTAGTTCACTATTCCCCTTATTCGCCTAAACGTTCGCAGATTTTTCATGATATTTTAAGTTACAAATACATCCTCTTAAACATATTAAGAGGAAGGACGTCTAAATAAGTGGGGGCAGGTACGGCTAAGGACGTTATAATGAAGCTTAAAGAGGCTATAAGTAAGAACGAAAACGTGCTATTGGCTTACCTCTTCGGCTCAAGGGCAAAGGGCATAAGCTCACCAATAAGCGATTATGACGTAGCAGTCCTACTTAGAAATAACGACTTAAGGAGTTTAGGCGAGGTTCTATTCGCCGTATCAAAGGCTCTAAGGGCGAGGGAAGATTTCGTAGACATACTTGACCTTAAAATTGCGCCTATATATCGGCTGTCAAGGGATTAGGAGCAGTTATAGCTTATAGAGAGTATGTAGATAAGCTCGTGAAATCGAAGCTTATGGAAAACGAGCTTGGAGATTACGTGAAGCTCATCATCGCCCTCCGAAATAGGCTCATACATAGATATCTCATAATAACCCCTGAAGAGTTATGGCAAATGGCATCAAAACTCATATTAATCATAATCCCAAAGTTTAAGGAGTGGGTGCTCGACGTAGTTAAAGCGCATGAGGAAAGTAGCTCCTTAGAAGAATTATGAAGGCTCTTAAAAACTAACTAAGTTAGAGGATACGTGTAGCTCATTCATTAAGTCGCTTCAAAGGGCTTGCATGCTAAGGCTTACGTGGAACTCGGAAGTGAGACTCCCTTCCAGCGCTGACGTACTCCCCTCCAGCGCTGCGTACTATCGAAGCTATCTTAGCGAAGTTTTCGGAGCCGAGGTAATGGCGCGGCCTAATTAAAAGGTGGTCTTTGGCCTCCTCAAAGTCGAGGAGGAGCCTTAAGTCCTCAGGGAACATCATGCGAACGTCCTCGAGGCCGTACATACGAGGCGGAGCTGGGGCGATTGGAGGCCCGACGGCCTTCAACGTGGTCACGAGCTCGTGTAAGTCCTTAGCCAATCCCTCTAGGACTACGATGAGGTCCTCTATCCTCTTCATTAGCCTCTCGGCCAAGGGCTCTTCCTTCGCCTTGTTCATGAATTCACCTCAAAAGAATGATATCTTAAGCTATATAAAGGGCCTTTAAATTCGCGTGAGCGAATCGGTGACGAACGAGGCGTGATCTCGATCGACGGAAGTAAAAAGAGCGGAAGCGGCACCATATTAAGGCTATCGATCGCTTTAGCTAGCATCATCAAGGAGCCGCTTCACATTTATAACGTTAGACGGAAGAGGCCTCAACCTGGGCTAAGGCCTCAACACCTTGAGGCAGTGTTAACGGCCGCCAAGCTTTGTAACGCAGAAGTGGAAGGGGCGACGTTGGGCTCCGAGGAGCTATGGTTCAAGCCTGGCGACATAACGGGCGGCGACATCAACGCTGAGATAGGGACGGCCGGTAGCATACCGATGTTGATCATGACGATTTTACCGATTTGCGCGTTTGCGGAACGACAAGTGAGGTTGCGTATAAGGCGAGGGGGAACTGACGTTTCGAACGCCCCGACTATCAACTACGTACAGTACGTAATGCTGCGGCTGTTAGAGCGGATGAACATTAAGACGAGGCTCATGATTCATAAGTACGGTTATTATCCAAAGGGGATGGGCGAAGTCACGTTAGAAGTTTGGCCGTGTCAAAAGCTAAGCTCCATTCGTCTCGATGAGTTCGGATCCATAAAGAGGATCGGCGGGATCTCTGTTTGTACGTTTCTAGAGGATCGAAGGGTCGCTGATCGACAAGCCAAAGCGGCTAACGACTACCTAAGGGAGCGCGGCTTCGAAGCGAACATTCGAATCGTCAACGATCGATCGAACCCGCTTCAAAAAGGCAGCTCGTTAGTCTTGTGGGCTGAGACGGATAAAGGCGCTTTGCTCGGCGGGGACGCCATTGGCGAGCTTAAAAAGCCGAGCGAATCGGTCGGGCGAGAGGCTGCTGAAAACCTCGTTAAGGAGGTTAATGCGAAGGCGACAGTGGACGTACACATGGCTGATATCTTGGTGCCGTACGTAGCGCTTGCGTATGATGAATCCGTTTACTTAACTCGTTCGATGACAGATCATTTGGATACAAATATTTGGTTGGCGGAGGAGATATTGGGTGTGAAGTTTCATATCTCAAAGGTTAATCATTTGTATAAAATTGAAAAACGAGCGTGATTGGTGCTCCTTATTGTTGAAGGCTAAGGTTAGAGGGATTTATTCAACGGCTTTAACGAAAGTCCTTCTTGATAATGGCTTTGAAATAGTTTGGCCTTCGATGGCTATTAAGGAGAGGTTTAAATTAAAGGAGAGCATGGATGCGCCGGATTTAATAATAAAGGATAAAGGTAATTTACAAGGAGCGAAAGTTCTTGGAACGGGTGAGGCAGTAGATCAATTTAGATTAATTTTACATAAGAACTTTGATGATGTTATAATAAGGAAGTGGTTGGTTACTGTGAATGGTGTTTATAAGGGAGTGATAAGAGGAGGTAATGCTAAAGTAGCTTTGGTAGATATAGGGTTAGCTCTTGGTAGGATATTAAGGGAAGAATTAAGGGGTGTTGATGAATCTAAGCCTATTCTTGTTCAAGTTGAAAGAAAAAAGTTAGGATCAAAGCATCCAATCCTTACGACTAAAGTGAAAATGGTGGGAAAATATGCATTATTAATACCAATACAGAAGATCGGCGTTAGTTTAAAGATACGAGATGCAAAGAAAAGGTTTGAGCTTTATGATCTTGGTAAGCAGCTAGCTCTGCAAAATTTAGGTATTATTTGGCGATCAGCTGCGGTTGCTCAACCAATTAATGTATTGAAGGATGAAGTAGAAAACCTTATAAAATTAAGGGATGAAATCATGATGAAGGCTGAAAGAGCTGAAGCTCCAAGCCTCATTTGGGATGGATTTTATTATATGAGTGTGGAGTTTCCCTCTTTATCTAAGAAGAGGCTAGATGAAATTCGTGCTCCTATTGTACCTACGTTAGAAAATCATCATTATTATAAGGCTTGTGGTGGGAATATTTCATCGACATTAGATATGGCTGAGAAGCTTTTAGAAAAAGGGGAGTCAAAAGAAGTAGTTGAAAGGCTTTTTCATCAAATGATTGAAGGCCAGTTTCCAATGGAGGGATCGATAATAAGTATTGAACATGTGAAATTAAGTGGAAGAGTTATTAAACTTGGGGAAGCGATAGTTAAAGAGCTCAAAGGTGATGAAATTTCCTTTCAACGTGTTTTTAAAAAGGCTGGGACTTATGATTGCTTAAAGACGAAGAAGGAACCTGGAGATTTAGCTATAAGTGAGGTTAAACTAGGCGAATGGTATTTAAAAACTAAATATTTTTCACAATGTGGTCAGTTTAAGGGAGCTTATATTAATATTAATACTCCTATTGAGCTTTATCCTCATAAGTTACATTATGTGGATTTAGAAGTTGATATTTGTATATTGCCAGATGGTACGGTTAAAGTTGTAGATGAAGCTAAGTTGGAAAGAGCTCTTAAAAATCAAGTCATTAGTGAGAAGTTAGCTCAAATCGTCAAGGAGAAGGTTAGGGAAGTAGTTAAAGATGTACTTAAGGTTGCCTCAAGCCCTTCTAAAAGCATGAACCTTCGTTCACAATAGAATGCGTTAGGAAGAGGTTTAGCCATGATCATATAGCTAACTACATTTTTCCTTCCATCGCCCTTCTCCTCGGCCTTGCTGAGAGAGGGTGAACCTTTTGTTTCTAAACTTCAAAAAGCCCACGATCCGAAAAAGGCGCCTTCCGGCCCCTCGGAGGTAAAGGAACAATCTATGAGGGATTGTTTCAACGCGCTAAACCTTCATTCGTTCTGGCCATTTTCAAGGGAGGACGTTGAAGCTTGAAGCAACCTTCTAAGCGCCAGCGAAGCCAGAATAAGGGCTCGATGGCGAGGGCTTTCGTTTTAGTGTAGCGAAATAGCTTTCGTTTTAGTAACCCATACAATACTCTTAATCTACGCAGGTTGTAGGATCGAGGTTGCTTGTAACCCTGTGAGGGTTAGAAAACTTAGCTTTTAAAGAGGTGATGGAACTCCTATGATGAGGTTAGAGGCAGCATGGGCTGGGTTGAAGAAGGTGGTTGGAGACGCCGACTTTACTGGATGTTGCCTATCGCGTTGGCATCCGTTATTTTCGCGGCCTTCCTCAGCGACGAGTTGGTGACATTCTGGCTCAACCTCATCGAGTTCGGGGAGACCTTCATCAAACCAGTGTACTTCGGCCTCTTAGGTGGCCTCTCCCTCTCGGCCTTAGCCCTGTTCAGGGTTGACTTTAAGGGCAGGAGATCCATAACGTGGTGGTTCATAAGGCTCATCGTTAGGCTGATACGCTCCGGCGGAGATTTAAGAGGGGCCTCGCCTATATGGTTCGACTTCAACGGCTTCAAGCTGTCGCCCTTAAGGTTCTTCGCCTGGCAGATCACTAAGGCCCTGGTCGGAGCGCTGCTCTTCATAAACATTATGTTCGGTATGGCGTTGGACGCCATCATGCGTGGCTGGGATCCTGGCATAGGGAGCTTGCCGAGGATCTTCATCCTTCCATTCATAACTCCTCCAGCAGACGCGGCCTTCGCTGAGGCCAACGTGATCCCCTTGATCCCCACGCTGACCCTCTTAATTTCACCACTGCTTCAAGCTCTGTGGATACGCCTCGCGCTCTTGGTGGCGGCCACCCAGATCCTAAAAGTCATCACGCCCTTCGCCGCTGCTTACGTTTGGGGCTTAGAAGCTCCCAGAATAGCCAAGTTCTCGCCAACCATACAGGCGTTAGCTGCGGCCTTCCTCGCTTGGTCCATGCTCAACATGTTCTTCACCCCTTTCATAGATTACAACACGAAGCTTTGGGTGGGGGGAGCGGGTGCCGCAGCACTATCCTTAACTGCCTTCGCGCTTCGGGATTGGCGGAGGGTTAGAAAGGGCGGTGTTCCACGTCTCTCATTACGACAAGTATACGTCCGCTTGGGAGTCCTACTTTTAATAGTCGTGTCCGTTGGCTCCGTCGCAGCCATAAACAATAGCATCGCCGACGCTAGAAAGGTGGAAATGCTCGGCCCATATATCGCCCAGCTCATCTACGTGAACCGATACCTCGCTGAGCTGGATGAGGTTAAGGAGGTCCCGCATATCTTCGGCTTAACGTCCATCTCCCCCGATCAGATCGACGCCTCCATCGCCAGGGGCAGGGAGCTCCTAAGCGTGGTGCGCCTATGGGATTGGGAGGCAGCCTTCGACAAGCTCAAGCCGCAGATAGGCCTGATTCCATACATCGACTTCTCAGACTCGGACATACTACGCTTTGGCGGCCTCCTCTACTGGGGTGCTTCTATGGAGCCCATCGTGCCCCCAACGGTTAGGCCAGAGGATCGATGGTACGCTGCCCGCTTCGTCTACACACACGTGCCCAGCGGCTTCCTAATGCTGGATGGCCATGAGGGGTTGATAGTCGACCCTGCGAAGTTCTTCAAGCAGAGAAGGATCTACTATGGCGAGGGCGGGCTCTTCAAAGATCCATGGGCGGCCTTCCCTGTCGGCAGAGCCGAGAGCGCCGAGGTAGGAGGGTACTTTTACGATGGTAGAGGCGGGGTCGACGTGCCTCCGCCCCTAGCTGGATCTTCGAGCTCAACTTCTTCTTCTCCTATCCAACAACTACAATGCGGGTTCTCAGGTATAGGGACGTGCACGCCCGAATGCAAATGCTCTTCCCATACTTCACTTATAGAATTGGGAGAGCTCCCATAGACATATTTCCCGTGACCGATGGAAGGGAGACCTACTGGGTTATGCCCCTCATCATCTTCCTAGACGCTAGATACGTGCCTTGGAGCGGCGGGTACACCTTCGGCAGGCTCGTGGGGTACGCCTTAATAAACGCTTATCACGGAGATATCCAGCTGATCGTCCTCGGCGACGACTTCTTCAGCCAGCTCTTCAAAAGGATCTATGAGAGATACGTATCCACTGATGTACCGGATTGGCTGAAGCCTCAATTGAGGTATCCCGAGGAGCTCTTCGAGTGGAGGGTCGCCTCCTACAACTACTTCCACGTTAGAGATCCGGCCATCTACATAGCCGCAAAGGAGTTCTACACCGTGCCGAAGGGCATTGATACGTACTACGTCGTAGCCCAACCTCTGAACTTCGAAAGGCCGGAGTTTATGGGGATACTCTCCTTAGAGCTCTTAGGTGGCGTTGGGGAGAACCTAGCTGGCTATATGGTGGTTAGAAACGATTACCCGTACACGGGCGAGATGATCTTTTATAAGGTGCCCCTTGACTCGGAGACGAAGCTTCTAGGCCCGACGGCTGTGAGGGAGGCCTTAGAAAAGGATCCAGAATACGCTAAGTTGAGGACTCTCCTAGAGAGGCCCCGCGTTGGAAGCGAGATCCTCTACAGAATCGGGGACTTCGACGTGTACTTCATGCCCATCTACACGGCGCCTGGGGGAGGGGTCGTCACTCAGCTCGGAACAATCGCCACGGTCGGGACGGGCTTCACGGGACATTACTATGTGGGCTTAGGTTCCACCGTTTATGAGAGCTTTAGGGCCTTCCTAACTAGGTTGGCTGGGGTTAAGCCCCCTACTCCAGCTATCGGCGAGGC
Organism: Candidatus Bathyarchaeota archaeon; assembly: GCA_009889585.1. Lineage (GTDB taxonomy): Archaea > Thermoproteota > Bathyarchaeia > Bathyarchaeales > WUQV01 > WUQV01. The sequence goes on from WUQV01000250.1 coordinate 6,828, forward strand.
GGAGAGGATCGCTAAACTGGCTGAGG
>WUQV01000251.1 GCA_009889585.1 Candidatus Bathyarchaeota archaeon
AGCTTAGACGACTTTAACTTCAAGGGCAAGGCCGTCCTCGTTCGCGTCGACTTTAACTCGCCAGTTGACCCCGTAACCAAACAAATCCTAGATGATACTAGAATCCGCGCTCACGGCGAGTCCACTATTAAGGAGTTAGTCGAAAAAGGCGCTAAGGTGGCAATATTAGCCCATCAAGGGAGGCGTGGCGATCCGGATTTCATACCGTTAAGGCAACATGCCGAGATCTTAAGCAGAGTACTGAAGAGGCCCGTTAAGTTCGTTGAAGATGTCTTTGGGGAGAAGGCTAAGCAAGCCATAAGGGAGCTTAAGGAAGGGGAAGTCCTCGTCTTAGATAACGTTAGAAACTACCCGAAGGAGACTAAGGAGGCGAGCCCTGAGGAACACGCTAAATCAGAAATAGTCCAAGCCCTCGCCCCTTTGGCGGACGTATTCGTTAACGACGCGTTCGCAGCAGCTCATCGTTCTCATGCCTCGATGGTCGGGTTCACGGCCGTCTTACCTAGTTGCGCTGGACGCGTGATGGAAAGGGAGCTCAAGGCGTTGAGCAAGGTCGTCGAACGACCGGAGAAGCCGTGCGTTTACGTCTTAGGCGGAGCTAAGGCTGACGATTCGCTTCGAATCTCAAGGTACGTCCTCGATAATAACATCGCCGATCGCATCTTAACGTGCGGCTTAATCGGCCACTTATTCCTAATAGCCAAAGGATACGATATCGGCAAGCCTAACGTAGAGCTCCTTGAGAAACAAGGGTTAATGGGCCTCGTCCCCGGCATTAAGGAGTTAATGGCAGCTTATCCCGGCAGGATCGAGACGCCGATAGACTTCGCCGTAGAAGTCGAAGGAAAACGAGAGGAGATATCGATCGAGGATTTACCGACCGATCGCCCGATTTACGACGTCGGAATGAGGACTGTCGAACGATACCGTAAAATCTTAGAGGACGCCAAGTCCATAGTGTTAAGCGGGCCGCCGGGCGTCTTCGAAAGGGCTGAGTTCATAAAGGGAACTCGTGAGCTATTCGAGGCGGTGGCCAGCTCAAGGGCGTTTTCGCTCGCAGGAGGAGGACATACCGTCGCAGCAATACAAGAGCTCGGCTTAACCGATAGGATATCTTACGTTAGCACGGCTGGGGGAGCCCTCATAGAGTTCCTAATGGGCAAGAAGCTTCCGGCGGTCGTAGCGTTGGAGAAGGCCTCTTAAGATCGATTCCCCTCTTTCTTCGGTGAAAATCGAGGTTCAAGCGCGTTTAGAGACGAGGAAGGGACAAAGCTTAGGGCAGCATTACCCCAGTCCCTAGATAGACGGAGACGTTCAACGCCTTCTAATCGAAAGTCTGCTTAAGGTAAGGCCTCCCCTAAGGAGCTAAAGGAGATGAAGTTGGGGGAGGTGTTATCAGCTGAAGGGAGGTTAAACGTTCAATCCATGGTTGAAAGGTCCATTCAAGGCATTAAGGTCTTAAAGCTTCCGTCGACTGCCGCTGGGGATGAGGAAGCGGGACATCGAGAGGTTGGTGCAACTGATTGAACGATGCATTAAGGAGCAGCCTAGCTCCCATAGCTGAGGTTTTCTGGGTAGCCATTCATGCTTTAGCGCCTGATAACATCCAGCCCTATGTTCTATTTTGCTCCAAAGGGTGTCCATTTTCAGCAGTTCCCATTAGTACAGTTTCTCTGGGAAACGCCCGCATCAACAGGTGCATCCCGCAGAAGTCCGATCAGCTCAGTACTGAAAAATTTAAGTACTACTTTATAATAGTTCTTATTCGTCAAGGTATGACTGAGGTACTCGTAACTAGGAAGGGGCAGATAACCATCCCCATGGAGATAAGACGGAAATACGGCATAGAAGTTGGCTCAAGGGTTGAGGTCGTAGAGGAGGGGGGCAAGATCATCATAAGGAAGCTCCCGAGCATATTCGACCTCGCAGGCAACGGCGCTGGAAAGGCTAGCGTAGAGGAGTTAAAGAGGATGTTAGACGAAATGAGGGAGGAGAATGCCTGAGAAGGGCGTATATGATGCACGCTTTTTCATCGAGTATTTCTACTCAAGCGATGCAGAATTTCTTAGGAGGCTTAAGGAGGACCTTAGATCCGTAAGGGAGAGGATAGTTTCAACTATAACAATCCATGAAGTTCATCGTATCAACCTGGAAAAGGAGGGAAGCCAAGTTGCACATTTAAGGAGCGAAATAATATGCAAAGACTTTAAACTCGTTGATGTGAATTACGAGGTAGCTGTGACGAGCGCAAACCTAAGAAGCAAATACAGAATTCCTATGGCCGATAGCATAATTGCAGCTACTGCTAAAATTCATAAATGCCCTGTGGTCTCAGATGATCCGCACTTCCAAGGAATAGAGGAGTTGAAGACAAGATGGTATCGCTAGAGAATCAGGGCTTTAAACACCCGTCCGCGCCCTTGTATGTTCAGGTTGGCCTTTGGAGGAGAGGCCAGGCAGGACGCCTAAGGACTTGATGGTGTTAGACGCGGCGCTCACGGAGAGTCCACCATTAAGGAGTTGATCGAAAAGGGTGCTAAGATCGTAATATTAGCCCATCAAGGGAGGCGTGGCGATCCGGATTTCATACCGTTAAGGCAACATGCCGAGATCTTAAGCAGAGTACTGAAGAGGCCTGTGAAGTTCGTTGAAGACGTCTTCGGTGAGAAGGCAAAACAAGCCATAAAGGAGCTTAAGGAAGGAGAGGCCTTCGTATTGGATAACGTTAGAAACTACCCGAAGGAGACTAAGGAGGCGAGCCCCTAATAAGAAAGGATTTCTTTGAATTAGCAGCATATGCCAAAAAACGCATTCCGTACGTAAGCATAGCCTCAAATGGAACTTTACTAACGAAGGATAATGCAAGGAAAGCTAAAGATGCCGGGGTAGACTATGTGGGGATAAGCATAGACGGCGCATTACCGCAAACTCATGATGAGTTTAGAGGAATACCTGGCGCTTTTGAAAGGATAATTCAAGGCGTTAAAAACTGCATTGAAGAGGGAATAGACGTGTGTATCGCAACTGTCATGCACAGAGATAATTTAGCAGAAATAGAGAAAATCCTACAGTTAGTTAAAGAGCTAGGCGTCCGGTTTATGCACTTCAACTACATCCCAACTGGAAGGGCAAAGGAGCATGTGGAGCTTGACTTGACCCCCATGAGAGACTTCATGTTTTACAAACGATGGGGAAGGAGATACTCAGCTTATATATTCGGGCTAAAGATGATGAATTGAAAAGAGGAAAATCAAGTATTAGCGTGGATAGATCCTTTAGCAATGCCCTCAATACGCATGCGTCACGAGGGATCTCGCCCGACAAGAGGGTCAAAAATTCCTGGTCGAAGCCCACTATGCGGCGAAAAAAGGCGCAGAAAGCGTTACAAACTTCCTCGGAGGATGTGGCGCTGGGCGTCTTGTAAAGCAAGAGCGTACAGTTACTTTAATGGAAATATCAAAGCGCCAGACATAGGATGTATCCGTAACGAACCTCTCTAGGAAAAATTCGTCAGAAACAGAAAAGCAACGCTTTGTGACTTAATTATTATTTCCGAATTTCTCATCCTGTTATAGCTTTTAAAAGTGAGATTTTCGGAAAGGGAAATCGGGCATAAAGCTCAAGTTGCTTCTACCCATTAAATTTGCATAACGATAAACAGATTATGGATTGGAAAATGGCCCTTCTTAAGCACTTGCTCTATTTTAATAAACGCGCTTTTCCTAGGATCTGGAAAATGACCGCCTTAAAACTCTATAAACTCTCTTTCCCGAAGCGCCGTTAAATCTATTTCACCTGTCTTAGGGTTCGGGATTAGAACCCACTTCTCCATGGCTAGCGCCCCTATTACTGCGTCTATTTTCCTTCCTCTTTCATCAAAGCCCAAATCTTCGACCGGATGAGCTTCTATGTCGAAGGGTAACCCTTCTATCGCACAGCTTAAGGCGGTCGCCTCATTTATCTCATGAATACGACCACCTAAACCTATCCTAAATGGGACTACCTTCCATTTAATATCAGAAGCGAATTCCCTTCTAACGTATGAACGCATCAAGCCAGTATTAAAGAATACATAAGCCCTCTTTCCCTCTATTTCTATCTCTTTAAAGTTCATGCCATATCTCCTAGCCTTTATCTAAAGGTTTCCATCTTTATAAGGCGCTTAACAGAAGTTCCATACTGAACGGAGCGAAGGCAAAAGTATTAAATGTAATAGCGTATGGCTATGAGACGAAGCATAATGGAGGCTGTGAGATCCGCTGGCCTTATTAAGGTATACCGCGGCAAAGAGGTAGTTGAGGCTTTGAAGGGAGTCAATATTTCAGTTAGGAAAGGCGAGCTTTTCACGTTGCTCGGGCCGAACGGCGCTGGTAAGACGACGTTCTTAAGGATCATCTCAACCCAGCTCCTGCCGACGAAGGGCGAGGCTTACGTTTTAGGCTACGACGTCTTGAACGAGCCGAAGGAGGTTCGTAAGCGCATAGCCGTAGTCCCTCAAGATGCCGTTACGTACGGCATGTACACGCCTTGGGAATATGCGTACTACTTTGCGCTATTAAGGGGGATGTCGAAGGCTGATGCTAAGGATGCGGCTGAAAGGGCGTTGAAGACGGTGGGCATTTGGGAGTTAAAGAATAGAACGTGCTTAACCCTTTCAGGCGGGGAGAAGAAGAGGGCTATAATCGCTGCAGCTTTATCCTCAGACGCAGAAGTGCTTATGCTCGATGAGCCGACGAGCGGTCTTGACGCCGTGGCTAGGCGAAGGGTTTGGTCAGCCCTTAGGGAGATGGTTAATAAGGGGAAAACAGTTTTGTTGACGACGCATATGATGGAGGAAGCTGAGATGATTTCCGATAGGTTAGCGATAATAAACAAAGGATTGGTCATAGCTGAAGGAGATGTTAGTGAAGTTAAGCGTTTAGTGAAGGAGAGATATCGAGTAGTTGTATGGGGTCAGTTTAATAAACTTTCCGAATATGGTAATGTTACGAGGATAGGCGATAGGTGCATAGTGTATATTGATAGTGAAGATGTTTCCTTAGAGTTATTAAGGGCTTGCTTGGGAAGAGGGTTGAAGGCTGAGATTTCAACTGTTACTTTAGAGGATGTATTCGTTAGGCTTGTTGGAGGGATAGAGGGTGAAGGTAGTTAAAGACGTTTTGATAATCGCTTGGATGAGATGTTATCCAGACATTAGAAGGAACCCCTTCATACTCTTCGTTATTATGATGTTCAGCGGAGCGCCGCTCTTATTTATGCAACTTTTCGGAGGCGCTGGCATGCTCGTACATGGGTTCATAGGGGCGATAATTTCCATGGTAGGTTTCATCGGATTGGCTTCAGCTATACAGGACATAGCATGGGACAGATATGTTAAGATAAGGGAGATGATCGTCGCCATGCCCGTTCATCCAATATCCTACGTAATGGGCGTAGCCCTATCATCCTTGCTTTTCTCAGCCCCTGGAGCAGCGTTCTTTATAACAATCGCAATATGGCAAGGGGCCTTCACCGTAGCTGCAATAATTTGGATCGTGCCAGCACTTCTTCTCTGTTGGCTTAGCTTAACTGCCATCGGCTTTACGATTGCAACATACCTTCAAAAAGCCAGCCTCTACCTTTTAAATGCCATATCGCTAATGCTAAGCTTCGTATTCGCCTTCATGCTTCCAGTATTTTATCCTAAAGAAATACTAGGCAACTTCGCTTGGATCGCGTTCCTAGCGCCAACGTCAATTACTGCGAGCTTATTTAGGATTTACATCGGCAGCCCCTCCTTATATGGAGATATATTTGCACATTGGATTATTCTCTTAGCCATTACAATAGCATCCTTCATTTTACTATCAATGAAGTATAGATGGAGAGAAGTCTAGCCTAAGGTACATCATAAGGTTACGAGCTAGCAACCTTTAGTAAATGGCCCTTAAGGTTCACAGCCTAAGAGCCGCTAAGCTTATTAAGATTTTAATAATTAAGCTCTTCAAATCTATAACAATTCATGGGATATCGCTCATACTATAATTAATATAATTCTTCAGCTTCCCAGTGTTGCCAATTTCATCAACCACTTTATCCTCTTTAAACCTGACTATTTTCAATACCTTAAGGTATAACCGCTATATACGCGTTCGTCTCCTCTATTTCCTGAACCGCCTTCCGAATGGGATTTCAGTACGTGCTTCCCTTAAACGGGGTTCCCGAGCGGTTGAAGGAGGTGGGCGTCCTAGCTATAACAGTTGTGGAACAGCGTTGGGATTTCGCCGACTTGCTCTCCCTTTAAGCCCTAAGCTCACGTCGAGGCATCCCTTTTACCTATTCAATTTTCCGTCAAAGTTATATCACGAAAATAAGCAAAGTCGATCACTTAAGTGGTATTTTTAAAAGAAGGTCAGCCCAATTTTTAATCTTCTCCTTCAAATTTTTGATTTTCTCCTTAATCTCAGGTGGGTCTGAGGAAGAAGGTTTAAGTTCTTCCCATTGTTCTGGGTGTTCCTCAAAGTATTCAGCGAAAGCAATTGACCACTCTAATACCCATTGCTTTACTTCAATAGGATCTCCTCCTAAAGGAGGAGAAAGAAGAAAAGCTTTAAGGAATTCAGCAGCACCCCTTTGCTTAACCCCTTCTTCAATCAATTTCTTCTTCTTTTCAATTTCTTCCCTTCGTTTATCATATATATCCCACTTCATTTATCCCGGCTGCCTCTTCTTTCTCTTGTAGGGCTCTATTGCTTTATAACTCTTCCTCCGCCCTATCTCTGAGGGGCTCAAATAAGACTCCTTTATATCCTCAGCCTGTTGGAAAATGCTTGAGCATCTTCAACCTCCTCCTCATATCATTAAGAATCGTATCAGAGGAGGTGGGACTCCTTACATCTCAAGCAAGTTAAGGCAGAGTTAATGTGCCTACCTAAACCGCGAGAGGGCACCCTATTTAGGGCAAGCCCTTGACGTTCCCTTTGAGTCGATGTAAACCGCTAATGACCTCCTTAACTTTTCCTCGTGTTCAACGAACGTTTAAAGGAGCCTAAAGTTCCAAAGGTGAAGCCTCCTGCTCATCTTCCTGCTGCATTAATAGCTTTTCGAATGCAGGTCAGGCTTTCCATGACGGTAGCGTAACCCTTAAAGTCTTCCGTTATCGCCTTACTAGCCTTCGTCGACCCCGAAAGCCATCCATGAAGCTTTTAAAGCCGAGGTGAAATGGATAGTTATAAAATGTTAACTATCCGACAACGCTTAATGGTAAGCGGATGAGGAACTTATGAACTTCTTTCGATGAAGAATGTCAAAATACCTAAAAAGGCCTTCTGGCTCAATTTCAGACTGCCCGCGATGATTGAACGGATCTAATTTTTATTGGTCGCCTGGATGATTAACCTTGGGCTGTGGGCTACCTAGAGTACTTAAACGAAGCTTTAGAAGCTTATGGGAAAGCCCTTGAGGAATACAAGAGGGCCTTAAAGGAAAGAGACATAACGCTCCTCCGTAATGCTTGCGATAAGGGTTGGTTAGCAGTCGTTAAGGCTACCGACGCGCTCTTAGTCAGGAAGGGCATCGAGCCTGCGAAGAGCCACATCGATAGGCGTGATAAGCTTTGGAAGCTGTCTAAAGAGGACGAGGGCGTTCGTAGGCTAGGCTTTTACGATAGGCTTGGCGCTAGGATGCTTCACCTTCATATACAAGGCTATTATGATGGATCCGTTACCTTTGAGTCGGTTAAAGTGGAGCTAGAGAAAGTCAAAGAGTACATTAATGATGTACAAGCGATATATCCATTATCGAGCGTGTGCTTTAACGGCGTTATAAGCTCGCTATGAAATTCCTCCAATAATAGACGCTCTAATGAGAAATATAAAACGAGAGCCTAGGAACTAATAGCTTCTTGAACGATTTAAGCGTCGCTACTAATATTACAGATGAGGTCTAGGTGCGGAATACGTAATCCTCTGGAGTGCTTAAATGCTTTATCGACGTCCCTTTTAGGGATCTAAAGCTCATCTACGGCTGAGAACGTTGGTTGAATTCGACGTAATCATCGTCCGACCTGGCGGCGAGGTCGGAGTTAAAGGGGAATGGACGAGGAGGGCTTACGAACGCCTCCTCAGGGATAACGTCAAAAGGTCGCTTGAATATAACGAGGTTCCTTACGAGCGGATCGTTTACGAACGTGGCAGGTTGTACGTGAGGACTAAGGCGGTTAAGGAAGCCGTTCAAGCGCTAAGCAAGGCCTTCGGGATATCCTCGCTCTCGCCAGCGGTCGAGGCCTCGTCGAAAATGGATGATATCGTTGAAGCAGCCCTTCGCTTAGCGGCTAGGGCCCTTTGCAAGGGCTTTAGCTTCGCCGTTCGCTGCAGAAGGGTCGGGGAACATCCTTACACTAGCATTGACGTATGCCGTGAAATCGGCCGGAGCATTCTCGATAGCTTATCAGAGCTGGACCTACGAGTGGATTTGCGAAAACCAAACGTTGAAATTAACGTTGAGGTAAGGGAGGATAAAGCGTTCATCCTCTTAGAGATGATAAAGTGTGTCGGCGGGTTCCCGCTAGGCTCTCAACCTAGCGTTGTTTGCCTGTTCGACGGGAGCGTTAACTCCATCATCGCAAGTTGGTTAGTAATGAGGAAGGGCTGTCCTACGATATTTGTTTACCTCGATAATAATCCATTCACGGACGAGAGTACGTTACAAAGAGCCGTTAACGCCGCTAAAGCTCTCTCAAGGTGGGCGGTAGGCTTCCTAAAGGATCTTTACGTCGTTCCCCATGGGGCGAACTTAATCGAAATTAAGGAAAGGCTCCCTGAGCGCTTAACTTGTGCCCTTTGTAAGCGCTTAATGTATCGAATCGGGGAGGCGATAGCCGATGCTAAGGGGGCTGAAGGCATCGTTACAGGCGAGACGATCGAGGGGCGGCTTGGCTGGATTCCTAAGGACTTAATAATGTTGGATGCAGCGGTCACGAAGTACCCCATCTACAGGCCTTTGATAGGTCTCGATGCAACCGAAGTCGATCGATTCGCTAAGGAGATAGGCATACATGAGCCCCCGCCTCTAGTGACCGAGTGTAAGGCCTTCCCCAAGGAGCCGAGCGAGGTGTTACCAGAGGAGGTATTATCGGCCGAAAGAGAATTAAACATTAGGGCGATGATCGAAAGGTCCGTTCAAAGCATTAAAGCCATAAAGTTATCATGAGTTGCTATAACATCTTTAAATCAGCCTTATGCCGAGTTCGGTAACTCAAGGGCGGCTTGGCTCCGCCAGAAACGCGCTTTATCATGAATCTCTAAGGGTAGATCTTGTGACGTCGGATACAAAGCAAGCTACGGCTGCAAGAGGTGAGGACGTAGAAGTCTAAACGACGCCTTGAAATTAAGCGGGCTTCCTCTTAAAGATCGCGATGGACGAATGAATTTTGAGGCTTAAACTTCCCGCGACGATGGAGTTTTGCATTCGTTTGAATCGTTATTTCCATAATGGTTTACTTACACGCCATCGTTCTAACGCTTGCATAAACTCCTTTTCCAAATCTACCTCTAAATCTTCTGCAAGCTTCAATAATTCGAAGAGAACCTCTGCAAGCGCACAGCCTACATCAGCACGCCTCTCTCTTTCCTTGAAACCTTCTTTTTGCAGTATAGCGCTCGACAACTCGCCCAACTCCTCATAAACGCCTACAATAGAAGCTAATGGCGATCTTTTGATTTTATGCGTTTTCAATATTTCAGCTACTGACCCTTGGGCTTCGGATATCCTCATCACCATCCATTCTAATTACCAAAATATAAATTGAAGGGAAGGAATAGAGCCAAAGCAGCCACGGTGGCTCAGCGGAAAGCCGTGAGTACCGTGAGCAGACGTGAAAATTGTCGTAAGGCGGGGGTCTACAGAAAAGGGACAGCTGGGAATCTTGAGGTTGGTAGAGGCATTGCACAACAGTTAAGCCTTTGATTTTGTCGGGAGGGTTAGCACTTGGAGCCGTTCAGGCTTCTGATAGCAACTATCGCCTCTTTCTGTCTCTTCGGTTTCATGCCTTGCAAGCGCGTCAGCCTTGGATAACTTTAAACACAACAGCCCTCCTTCTCGGCTTCCTGTCCGTCCCAGGCGGCGCGTTAATGTCTGCGCCGATAGTCGATTTGGAAGCTAATAAGCTGGGTTTAAAATCAGAGAGGAAGTCAACGCCTCCGACGCCAGCCAAATTCATGAGGACGTTGGCTGTGAAGTTTCCGGCGACGTAAGCACCAATTGAGTAAAATAACACCCTTCCGAAGTTAGGCTGCCCAGCGAAGCCATGTTCTAAGTTATAGCTGGTGGCTAATATTAGGTATATTGAGTAAAATGTCACGGTTGGAGTTAAGAGTGATAATATATCAACTGCTATTATTATCACCTATAGATTAATGTTAGCTTAATCCTTGCTAACAACCTCTTCATCGTCACTCCAGTACTAACTGGCATTATACCTACTAACCCATCGGCCTTATGAGGAACACTAATATGATTATAACCAATACTATAAGCGGCTTATATACAACGTCAACGCCGAAGAGCCCATATAACATCCCTACCCTAACGTTCTCCGATAGGCCTACGACATATCCACTTATTATAGCCCCTCGCTAAGGTGTAAAGGAGCCGAGAGATGTCGTTGGGACCTCGGCGGAATTACGTACAACCCCTCCTTCACGTTTCGCTTTTCCTCCATCACGATTTTCTTCAGCTCGATGGAGTAAAAGGAGCATTTGCGACAGCGAAAGCCCTTGTTAAGGCCAGCGGATTCCATCCTTTTTCCGCAATTCGGACACGTTGGGTTAAAAAGCACAAGCTTAGATGCTAGCTTCATGATTCTTAGCTTCTCCAGGTTTACCGTTAACGGGCGCTTTTTCGACGCTGGCTTAACGCCTCCGTAAACCTCAACTATGTCTCCAACGATTAGGTCTTGAGCTACCCTTCGTAACACACCCGTCTGTTCGTAAGCAGCGCAATCGACCTCGCTGGCTCCATCCCCGATCGTGAAAACCACGTGCCTCCTCGGGATGGCCCTCGGGCCCTTGGTCACGACCCCTTTAAGGATTATCGAGTGAAACGGCCTCAGCTCCTTAACGCTTTCCACCCGGCGCAAGTGGGCGTCCGTCCCCTGGTTGGTTCGGAAGATGATCCATCGTTCAACGGGCTCCAAAGCCTTGATCATCTCATGAGCCCTCTCGACGGCCTCCGGCGTCATGCCCCTGATGCCGTATAGAACCGGATCAGGACCCCTCGGCGTGATAAGCACCCGGCCCGTCTCTGGATCGACGTTATTAAACGTCTCAGGGTAAGTTCTCTTATCCATTTCCTTTACCGAATCGATATCGATCATCCTAGGCTTACCGCGGTTCTCTGCCGTTCGATATGCGATAAGCTCGTAAGTATGGCGCCCTTCGAGCGTCTCCCCGATGGAAGCGAGAGCCCCTATGATCCCTCGGCTTCTTTTAAAGCCTACGGCTTCGGCCTTGAAGGCTTTGATGAGCTTAAGGGCTTGCTTAAGGCTTACGACGCCTTGGATCGCTTGTTTGGCGAAATCCTTGATGGCCTCTGGGACGAGCTCGCCGAAGAAGAAGACCATGCCGGGGTCCGTCCCTTCGTTCTCAAGGTCTGAGTTCCGCTCGACGACATCGATCGTCTCCTCCACGAGCTCGTCGACGAGGGCTTCGTCTGCCTTCACCCGTAAGCACGTAGCCCCGTTCCCCCTCGTCTTCCATGGGACGTTCGGGTTTAACCGAATCAAGTTCGGGTAATCTAAGAGCTCGACGCCCAACCCCTTAAGCCTTTCCGTTAACAAAGCTGCTACATACGTAGTACAACCCATCCTTAGCGAATCTGTATCATCGATTCCTACGTGGATTACCACAGTTGAACACCGCGTAATCATCGGCAAATTCAACCTAGCCATATGACGTAAATTTCATCATTCGCTTAAACGCCTTAATTCGAACGTGAACTTATGATGGCCTTCAAAGGGATCTTACCTTATTAATAAGGTCCTCATCGAGGCAATTTTCGTACTTAAATATAAAAATGGAATTAACTGAGGCCTTCGAATGAGGCTTAGGCTCTACTACTATAGATCACCCCTTCGTAAATCCCTCCATCGTTATCATCGTTAAGGTCGATCTGACCTTTTCGATCTTCCGAATATGCCACGTAACTATATCCTTAAGTTCATCCATGCTCTTCGTCTCGACCTTCGCGATTATGTCGTAAACGCCGTAGACGGCGTAAGCTTCCTTCACCCCCTCTATGCTCCTAATAGCTTTGAGGACTTCGCTCTCCGCACCAGCCTCGACGTTTAGCAACACGTAAGCGATGGGCATGACATCACGCTTCCTTAGTTTAATCGCACCAAACAGCCTTAAATGTTTCGCAAAGGGCATCAACTTGATCGAACGCCTTCGATGGCGAAGGATATGCGAGAGGTCATCACGAGCCGGGAGATGCGAGCTTTAGAGTTGAACGCCGAGTACTTCGGCATATCGAGGCTTCAGCTGATGGAGAACGCCGGAAGGGGCGTCGCTGAGGAGGTCTCCCGTCGGTTTTCGCCTGAGTCGACCAAGGTCGCCGTTTTTTGCGGATTAGGCGGGAACGGAGGCGATGGGCTCGTCGCAGCTCGACATTTAGCATGTCGAGGCTTTAAGGTTGACGTCTTCTTAGCCGGAAGGGCTTCTGATATTATCGACGAAGAAGCCAAGAGGAACTGGAGGGCCGTCGAATCGTTAAAGCGAGTCATACGGATTTATGAGGTCCATGACTCGAGCTTAGTGCCGGAAGTCGAAGCTAACGTCGTAATCGACGCTCTCCTTGGGATAGGCTTAAGGGGCGCTCCACGACCTCCGATCCTCCAGCTAGTGAGGAAGATAAACTCCATGAACGCTTTTCGCGTTGCCGTAGACGTGCCGACCGGTGTTAACTCCGACTCAGGGGAGGCGTTAGAGGAGGCCGTAAGGGCCCATTTGACTGTAACGTTTCATAAGAACAAGCCCGGCTTCGAATTCGCTAAGGAGTACGTCGGAGATGTCATCGTGAAGGACGTAGGCATACCTTTCGCTCTTGAGGAATTAGCGGGCCCTGGGGACGTAACGCTCGTGGTGAAGCCAAGACCTCCTGAGGCTCATAAGGGCGACTTCGGCAGGCTCCTCATAGTAGGCGGCAGCGACGTTTACTCAGGGGCCCCGGCGTTAGTGGCCATGGCCGCCTTAAGGGCTGGCGTAGACCTTACTTATATAGCGGCTCCTGAGAGAACCGCTTACGCTATTTCATCGATGTCCCCGAACCTCATCACGATAAAGCTGGAGGGGGCTTACCTTAATACGCGTAATACGCCCATCATAAGGAGGCAATTGAGGGCGGCGACAGCTGTTGTCGCAGGTCCAGGGCTCGGCCTTCACGTTGAAACAAAGGCCGCCGTGAAGGAACTAATCGAGGCCGTGGAGGAGGCGAACGTTCCGCTTTTGTTAGACGCGGATGGATTGAAGGCCTTCGCTGAGTTCAAACGGCCCCTTAAGGTGCCTCTCGTCCTTACGCCTCACGCTGGCGAGTTCAAAATATTGACCGGAAGGGAGCTTCCGTCCAGCTTGGATAAGGTCGAGGAGGTTAGAAAGGCTGCCGCCGAACTTAAGGCCGTGATCTTGCTCAAAGGCCATATCGACATCGTATCCGATGGAAGAAGGGTTAAGCTGAACTTAACAGGGAACCCAGGGATGACGGTAGGAGGGACGGGGGACACGCTCTCCGGAGTAGTCGGCGCATTCCTCGCTCAAGGGGCGGATCCATTCGAGGCCGCCGTAGCAGGGGCGTTCGTAAACGGCGCTTGTGGCGACTTCGTAGCGAAGGAGAAAGGCTACTATATGGTGCCTACGGACCTCTTGGATTGGATACCGAAGGTAATCGACGACCCCATGTCCCACGTTCCTTTAAGGAGGTCGTTATCGTGAGCTTAGATTTACCGAGGATCTTCGTATATAACGTCCGACAGTGCGATCCGAAGAAGTGCACTTCGTTAAAGCTAAAGCGACATGGCTTGGTTCGCGTCGCTTATCGCGCCCGAGAGATCCCTAAGGAGGCCGTCGTATTGAACCCCTTCTCGGACGTTGCGTTTTCGCCGGTGGATAAGGAGCGCTTAATCGAAAGCGGCTTAGTCGCCATCGATTGCTCATGGGAGCGAGCTGATGAGGTATTAAGGCCCGTCCATAAGCACGCCCGTTGCCTGCCTTATCTAGTAGCGGCGAACCCGACCAATTACGGGACGCCGACGAAGTTAAGCACGGCCGAGGCGCTCGCCGCAGCCCTTTACATCGCGGGCTTTAAGGAGGAGGCGAGGCGATTGTTATCGATCTTCAAATGGGGTAATACGTTCTTTAAGTTGAATGAGGAGCTGTTGGAGAAGTACTCACGGGCGAAGGACAGTAAGGAGGTCGTGGATGTACAAAAGGAGTTTATAGGATCGAAGATTCCTTCGCTTTAATGAGGCCCTACTCGTACGATTAAAGACGAAGCCTTACGAAGCCTGTTCATTATCGCTAGGCCTATTCCGATGGGCTTAACGCCCTCGGCTAAGATGATGTCGACGCCTTCATCGTCGAACTCCCTCAAGAGCTTGAATAGGTTCTTAGCGATGGACTTAAGGTTCGACCTCGTCCCTAGGACTTTGACCCTTTCGGCCTCGTACTTATCGCATGTCTCTTGAGTGGCTAAGATCCCCACGCTTTTTTCAACGCCCTTATAATATGAATAGAGATCGTTAATCTTAGAGGGTATTTGCTCTACGTCGCCTTCCACTAACGTCATTTGAGCTCTAGGGGCATAGTGCTTATGCTTCATGCCAGGGGATTTAGCGACGGCCGCTTCCACGGTTAGCTCAGCCTTTGCGACTGGGTGAACTTCGACATCGCCTAAGACGGCCCTCAACTCCTCAAGGGTTATGGGTCCAGGCCTTAAGATCGTCGGAGGCTTACACGTTAAATCTAAAATCGTTGAGTCTAGGCCGTAATCCGTCTCACCAGCGTCGAGGATTACGTCAACCTCGCCCCATAGGTCGTTGATCACGTGTTGAGCTGTCGTAGGGCTCGGCCTTCCGGCTAGGTTAGCGCTTGGCGCAGCTATTGGGACGCCAGCCGTCGATATCAATCGAGATGCCACGGGATGGATTGGCATACGTATGCACACGCTAGGCAATCTAGCCGTAACGACGTCTGGCACGAGCTCTGACCTAAGGAGTACGAAGGTTAAGGGGCCTGGCCAGAACCTCTTCATTAGCAGCTCAGCTGAGGGCGGAACCTCTTCAGCTAAAACCCATACGTCCTCGATGTCGGCGACGTGAACGATGATGGGGTTGTCCATAGGACGGCGCTTGGCTTGGAAGATCTTGATGACGGCTCGTTCGTCGAGGGCGTTCGCCCCTAAGCCGTAAACGGTCTCTGTTGGGAAGGCCACTAACCCCCCTTGAAGGATTATGTCCGCTGCCAGCTTGATTACCGATTGATCTATGTTCTGCGGATCCAGCTTCAATAACTTCGTCTCCATTTGAACTACGTCCTCATCCCTATGTCATGCCCTTGATTTAAGGGCAACCGATCAATAAATCGTTTACATGAAAGTTAGCCAGAAAGCCTCTTACTTTAGTTAAGGGGATGCCCCTCACTTTTATCCGTCAGGACTTGAGGGGGACGGCCTGCCGTTAGGGCGGAAACAGGACGACGCACCCTTTGAGGGCGCCGATAGACGCTCTTCATTTGAAGAGCGTGCTAAGGGGTGGTGGCACACCCTTCGCTTCGAAGGCGCGAGCCATGAAGGACGAGGCGACAACCGATGAGTCGCTGAGCGATGAGCGACCACCAGAAGCGAGAATCTCCCGGCTTCAGTCGTGGAGAGTGTCAAAGAAGGCTTTAAACGAGAGAACAGCTCGAAATGAGCGCTCGAAGCGACGCCTTCAAAGCCGCCTTAGCTACGGCTATAACCGCCTGCGCTATTAGGTATTTTTTAAGGGATAATGAAGCTCAATAAAAGCCCCTTGAATCAAAAGGACCATAAAACTATATATTTCTCGTTAAATCAGCTAAAAATGCCCCCTCGTCCGGAGGCAGAAGGGATGGTGCTTTATATAAGCTTGATAAGAAGCGTTCCAGCATATACGAGGGAAGTTGAGCGCAAGCTCGTGGAGTTGGCCAAAGCCCCGCCAGCGGGGATAAAGGTCGAGAGGATCTTAGCTACGTTTGGAGCTCTCGATTACGTGTTGCTCTTTGACGCCGAGAGCCCAGAACTGGCCATGAAGTGGATCATCGACAACGTAAGGGCTGTCGCAGGCATAACGAGCACGGAGACGCTTCAATGCCAACATGTAATACCGCTACCTTTACCAGCTGAAATCATCATCTCACTTGAAGAGGCTCTTAAAACAGAACCTCCGTTCGAACGCTTAGCGATTCCGGAGAGAGTGTTAAGAGAATGGGTTCGGTATGAGTTAACAAAGGCTAAGGTGACGATTACCGCTGAAGTAGAAGACGCTATCGTTAAGTTGGTCGCTCATACTCTGGCGAAAATAGAAGGGATAGAGTAGTACTATATGGAATCCGAGCTTATTAATATGATCGTTAAGTTAATCCTTAGAGGGACCCGTCAGCAGAATGAAGTAGCAGAGATATTGAAGGTAATTGCTGAAAAGCTTGCTGAAAAGGTGAATATTCAAACTATTGATGAGCTTAAAGAAGCGTTAGATCGTCTTAATGTCAGAAAATGGGATATCTTCTTTTGGAAATGGATAAAAATCTCTTTCCGAAAAACCTGAAGCTTAAATGCAGTCAATGGACCTTTTACTCGCTCATCCCCTTTCTATCCTGCTTCATGAGAGCAACTTACGCTGCTAGCTTCAGAATGCTCCTGAGGCTGCTAGCAGATTCTTTGGAGGTGGGCCCTCTTTCTTAAGGATCCTTAGAAAAGATCTCACGGTAGAGCCCATTTGTGTTTGAATTTAATGTAAGGAGACCTTAAGGCTGAAGGATTAAGAGTCTTTCAACTTCGCCTTAGTCGTGAAGAGCGTTATGGCCTCACGCCATCTCTCACATACCGTAATACCTGCTCCTTCGTTAAATCCTCGATGCCCATGTCCTTCAGGGACCTTCCCTCCTTGAAGAAGTCCCGTTGACAAATGACGCAGCCAAGCCGTATGAGCGATTCGATTATCGGTACGTCAACGCCGAACTTCTTAGCGAAGTTATAATACGCGACCGTTCCTATCCCAATATCCTCGACGAAGTATCGATGTTCAACCGATAAAGGCCCCGTGATCGCCGGAAGGATGACGTCGGAGAAAGGCGCTAAGTATTCAACGCCCATGGCGCTCGTCTTCATGAAGAATTGCTCTCGATCGTATCGTACGATTTTAATGCCGATGGCATTCGCTATTTTAAGCATTTCTTGATAAAATGCCCATTGAAGCCTTGAGATGCTCGGGCTCATGCCGTGTTTGTACATGCTCCACTGCCCCCTCGGTACGCCGAATATCCCCTCCGCCTCCGATACCTCCATGGCACCTACGTTGCAGACGGACCCCGGCACGTGGACGACCGGGTTAGGGTTGTTAAAGCCGACGGCGATGACGGTGTCCGCTCTCTCAGGCGCGGAGAGCCCGTCGAATGCCGGAAAGCCTTCGAACGCCTTCGCGAAAGCATCTCCATCCTTAGACGGAAGGGCGTCGTAAAACAGCCTATACGTACGGGCGACGCAATTGACCTTGCCGGGGGCAAGGAGCCTCGTTCCATAAGGCATCGAGTTAAAGCCCCCAACGATAACCTTCGCTTCTACGCCTTTCTCATTCATTAATCGCCTTAGCATAAGGGAGCCGAAGTTATCTGTGAAGACGGCAACGACTTGTCCGTCTTCAAGATGTGGCACAATTCTTTCGAAGAAGGTCGTATGGCCGACAGCTGGCACGCTAACGATTACGAGGCCAGAGCCCCTTAACGCCTCAGAAGGATCTGTCGTGATTACTTCGACCTTCGCGACGCCAGCTCTTTTGAACCATCTGAAGTTTATTTGAGCTCCTCCAAGCTCTATTTCGCCTGTTTTTAATACGTCGCCTAAGCTCGTGGGGGCTATCTCAGGCAGCTCGTAAAGGCGAACCTTGCAGCCGGCTAACGTCAGGTCAGCGGCGAACGTTTGAGCCGTCGCTCCTCCGCCAGCGATGGCAATCGGCTTTTCGAGTATCTTGCTGCGCATAGTTGACACGTGGACATAATCTTTAAAGGCTTCTTAAGCTTTTGCTCCATAAGCCGCCCACGTTTAACGAACGTTGAGGATTCAAGGTGAGCGTAAGTGAAGTTTAACATAGCCTTCATAGGGTTCGGCGTCGTAGGGCAAAGCTTCACTCGCATATTGCTTAAGAAAAGGGATTTTCTACGTAAGAAGTACGACCTCGATTACGACGTAGTAGCGATATCCGACATAGTGAAGGGCTCTGTCTTAGACGAACGAGGGCTCAACCTTTCGTCCATCTTAAAGCTCGTTGAAAGAGGAAGGAGCATCGAGCTTTACGAAGGAGGACGCAAGGGTCTCTCCAGCTTGGAGACGATTCAAGAAAGTAACGCGAACGTAATCGTGGAGGTCACGTGGACGAACTTAAGGACCGGCGAGCCAGGTTTAACCCACGTAAGAAAGGCCTTGGAGTTAGGCAAGCACGTCATAACGACTAACAAAGGGCCTATCGCCGTAGCTTATCGAGAGCTTAAGCGCCTAGCTGATTCACGATATGTGTTCTTAAGATTTGAAGGAACGGTCCTCTCTGGTACGCCTGCGTTAAACTTGGGCTTAGAGGCGCTCGCAGGGTCGTACGTCAAATCCATAAGGGGCATAGTGAACGGCACGACGAATTACATCCTAACGGAGATGGAGAAAGGAAGGTCTTACGCAGAAGCCTTACGGGAGGCGCAAAGGCTCGGTTATGCGGAAGCCGATCCGACGATGGACGTTGAAGGTTGGGATGCTGTCGGCAAGATGGTAATCTTAGCAAATGTCTTAATGGATGGCGACTTGAAGGTTGACGACGTTGAACGCATCGGGATAACTGGAATTACTTCATTTGATCTGGAGAGGGCGTTAAAGGAGGGCTGTCGGATAAAGCTCATAGCGAAGGCATGGAGGGAGGATGATGCAATTAAGGCTAAGGTCTCGCCCGAGAAAGTGCCTCTGACGGACTTCCTCGCTTACGTGGATGGGACATTAAACGCGTTGACGTTCTCCACGAATTGTATCGGGGATATAACGATCATCGGTCGAGGGGCTGGCGGCGTTGAAGCGGCACATGCCCTTTTAAGCGATTTAATCGCTGTAAATCGTCATCTATCGTTCATGGAAGGACGTCGCTAAAGATGATGCTTATCCGAATTCATCGCCTTATCTACGAGGTCTAGTCCAAGAGCTCGGCCTTGAGATGAGATGTTTACGCTATCTTAACGATAAGAGGGCTAATAACCTCGCCTCCCTCGATTCTCTCTTGAGATAGAGCCTTCGCAAAGGCGCGGCCTATTGTAAAACTTTCAATTCTATAGCTCAATGGTCGTAGGGGAATGGGCCTTAGAGACGTAGAGTTTGCCTTTATAGGAGGAGTCAACGGCTGGATCTTCTACACCCCGTTGACCTCACCTAACCTCCGGTGGGCATGGGATGCCTCGAATTATGGGAAATCGACCATCTACTAAGTCGTATAACTCGTTCGAAAGAGAATTTATAGAGGCGAAATTACTATGATTAGCGTACGATGAAGTTGGATTACGGATCGACGGTAAGCTCAAGGGCCTTAGGATATCTATCCGTAGCCGTCGCCGCAATCATCTGGGGCTCTAATGGAGTGATCGTGAATTGGGTTCCCCTTAACGCGTATGCTATCGCCTTTTTCAGGGTCTTATTCGCAAGCTTAACTCTCCTACCCGTAGTGCTCTTAACCCAAAGGCATGAGGCATTAAGGGCAACTACAGCTTGGCGAAGTATGCTGGCCTTAGGGGTACTATTGAGTTTAGGTTGGGGCTTCCTCTTCTCCTCGATGAAGCTAATTGCCATAGCTAGCGCTGTTTTATTGAACTACATGGCGCCTATCTTCGCAGCTCTGCTTGCACCAGTATTCCTGAAGGAGAGGATCGAAAGGATTACCGTAGCGGCATTAGCCATATCCATGGCGGGAATGGTGCTGATATCTTCTCAAGAGATCTTCCGAGCTGGAGACTTGAACCTCCTAGGGGTAACCTTTGGGTTGCTTGCCGGTCTCGCTTATGCCGGGTTCATAATCCTATCCAAAAAGACTATGAGCGATTTTTCCAGCCGAATCGTAGCCCTATACTCCTACTCAGCGACCATGGTCTTTCTCGCCCCATCGTTGATCGGCGTCGATTTATCCATGGATGTAGCCTCATGGATGCTTCTATTGATATTGGGAAGCTTCAACACTGGTTTCGCCGTTACGCTTTATTTGTACGGGCTTAGCTTGATTAAAGCTCAAAAGGCTGTAGTCTTCACGTATTTAGAGCCCGCGAGCGCTTTGGCTTTCGGCTTCCTCTTCCTAGCTCAACAGCCAACGCCTCTCATGCTCTTAGGGGGTTCCTTAATACTTTCCGCAGGGTATATCGTAGCCTCAAGATAAGATATCGATTTCATGAAACTTTATGAGCGGACTGAGGTCGCCAATTAGGAAAGAAGAAGGGATGGCTTGCAGCCAATTTACTCGGCCGCCTCTATAATGGTCTCCGTACTTTTAACCCCTAGCGTCGCGTTCACATTGGTTGTTAAGGCGCTTAAGGCCTCGTAAGTTGGGGCCTCAGCGAAAGCAATCACGTCGTGCTTGCCGAATACGAGGTAAGCGCTTTTGACCTCTAGGAACTTCTTCACAGCCTCTAACAACTCCGGGTCCTCTCCTAGGGAGAACCCTAATTAAGATGCAGGATTGCATTTTCCCACATCCTAAAAGCTGACAAGGGTCTCCATGGCCCTAACCCCTAGCAGGCCGTGAAGCTTTAACACGACTTCGCCAAGCGCCTTAAGATCGGCAACCTCTACCTCCGCAACCGCGTCCCATCGCCCGTGAACGCCGAAGGCCCTTTTCACGCCTTCGATCCTCTTCAATTCCTCTACAACTTCCTTAAACTTACCGGCCTCGCAGCAAACCAAAACGCAAGCTACTACCATTCCTACCGCCAGATCAAGTGATGAAGCAGTAACTGTTATAATTTCCCATGATTTCCCAACTAAAACTAGCTGCGGTAAGCTAAAACCTTCAAGCCGTCTTAACGAGGCTTCATCTCGAAGTAGCGATAGGGCATCTTGCCCATAGCAAGTATGAAGCGTCTTCAAGCCAAGTGCTACGACGTCAAGAAAGAACCTTACGATAAGCTCTTCCTGTGGATCAGAAGGTTATGAGAAATGCCTTGCCGAAGCGGCTAGTCAAGGTTCCATCAAGCGTAAGGCATCGCGAGGTACGGCGCTTAAACTTTAACTGTCATAGCATAACCAGCGCGATATCAAAAAGTTGATAGTAAGGCTTTCGTGAAGTATCTCAAGGTCGGTGTCCATGAGGATCCTTACCTTGGGCTGTGGGTACATAGGCTCAGTTCTAGTAAAGCATTTGTCCGAAAGGGCTCCCTCCGCGGAAATCGTCATCTCAGATGAAAATAAGGAGACTATCGAAAGGGTTGTTCTATTGATTAATAGAGATAAGGTTAGTTCCTTTCAATTAAATTTCTCCGATTACGATAGGCTTGTGAAAGTGGCAAGGGATTTTGATATTTTAATTGGGCTCGCCCCTGGAAGGTTGGGCTATAAAACGATGAAGGCGGCAATAGAAGCTTCCGTTGATATGGTAGACCTTTCTTACATGCCAGAGGACCCATTAACTTTAAATGAAGATGCTTTAAAAGCTGGCGTAACGATAATACCTGATTGTGGAGTTGCTCCTGGTTTAAGTAACATACTCGTTGGTAGAGCGGTGAGTATGCTCGATAAGGTTAAAAGCGTGCATATATTAGTTGGCGGTCTTCCTCAGATGCGCATACCACCTTTAGATTATAAGGTAACTTGGTGCGTAGAAGATTTGATAGAAGAATATGTAAGAAAAGCAAAGATCGTTAAGGATAGTATAACTATTGAGGTAGAAGCGCTAGATGGTTTGGAGGAAATAGAATTTCCAAGTGTAGGTAAACTTGAAGCATTTTACACAGATGGAGTAAGAACTTTGCATCATACGATAAAGGGTGTTAATGATATGTGGGAAAAAACTTTAAGGTACCCAGGTCATGCTGAAAAAATTAAGCTACTAAGAGATCTTGGATTTTTCGATGAAAAACCGATGATAAAGGGTATCTCTCCACGTAGTATCACAGCTAAACTGTTAGAGCAGAAGTTAAGCATGCCAGAGATTAAGGACCTTTTAGCAATGCGAGTAGAAGTGGATGGTGTTAGAGAAGGAGTAAAAATTCGCTACATTTACGAAATCTTAGATTATTATGACGAGAGGAAGAACGTAACGGCTATGGGAAGGACTACGGCGTATACAGCTTCGATCGTGATACAACTTTTAGCTGAAAATGTTATAAGGGAAAATGGCATAGTCCCTCCAGAAAAACTTGGGATGAGGGAAGATGTATTCGATAGGATTTTAATGGAGCTTGAAAGGGATGGTATAAAAGTTAATGAGAGAAAAATAGAATTAGTCTGAATACTTCTTCAGAAAACGTAAATAAGCGCTGGTAGTTGGAAAATAGTTAGAGCTAGAAAGCGGCCGGGATGAGGTGGCCTGGAAACCTACGGGCCTGTGGGATCCCTTAAAAATACCTCAAAATATAAAGGCAGTCAGAGATGAGCCTATTTAAACTGAAAAGGTCAGGAAGGCCGCCAGCACGGCCTTTACCGTCACCAGAGGCAACTCCGTACACCATGGACGAGGCGCTAACAGCAGCATACATCGTTGCTGAAGGAACCTTTAAGTGTAGAAAGATGAAGGGAGGAGGCCGACTTTATTCGTATCCTGTGATTCGTATAGCAATGTGTGATAGACAAGCCCTTGAGCCAGTTTCAAGGGTATTCAGAACCTCAATTAAATCTGAGAGACGTAGGAAACGTGAATGTCCACCTCACCTCTTCCCGCCGGATGGAATGGGATCATGGGTTGTCGAGAAGGTCGGGTGGGGTGCCATAAGGCTCATGGAAAGGCTTGCACCACTTATGACGGGGGATAAATTAAAGGGGTGGGAAGAGATCTTACGGAGGTGCTCGCTCGGGACCTAGCCACGTTTGTTCTCGCGCTGAAGCCTTAATTATCTCCTCCTTCCCATTACCTTTGAGGCCGAGGTGAGGTAGCCTGGAAGCCTACAAGCCTGTGGAGCTTGGTGCCCGGGTTCAAATCCCGGCCTCGGCCCTTCGATTTCAGAACTTAACTGTTCGAAACCCCTTTCCTGCTACGATGACTTGAATTTGATTGGTTTAGATAGAAGTTCATGAGGAAAGGACTAG
>WUQV01000252.1 GCA_009889585.1 Candidatus Bathyarchaeota archaeon
CCCCATGACATGAGGGAGGAAGGGATGAAAGTTAACGCTGGACTGGAACGGTCTCTACCTCAGCGTCATTAAAGGATGCACCCTTGTGATGCTGGGCCGCGAAGTAAGTATTCGTAACGCGCGAGGAGGCCCCGGCCTACTAACGTTCGATCGAAGCGCACATACCTAGGGGTTTCGACTATGACATCCTCGACGAAGCCTACGTCCGGTATCTCTACGTGGGCCCAAGCCCTCTTCACCTCTACTAAGCCGACGACCGTCCTGTACACGCCGAATTTGTCCTCAGGCAGCTCCGTGATGCTGAGGAACGCTTCGTCATACGCTTGGGTTGGGATCATTAAGAAGCCGGGGTAAGCCGTATCCACTTTTGCGATAAGCGCTCCAGCTCTAGGCGTTCTTACGCAAACTCCAGGCGTATGGACAATTACCTCGATGACGGGGAACGAAGGGCTTTCGAGAGCGCTGTAAGCCCAGCACTTTTCATTATTTCAGCCTGTTTAAGAGAGCCTCCCAAACGGGCATGGCCTCGGTCTTAAGCGATGGTTTGTCGACGACAGCGTGACGGGCGTCAGGCGCCTCCCTCTTAAGAAGCTCTACGGCCCCGTCCAAGCTCCTCGAGAAGCCTAAGAGGCGACCCTTAGCTATCACGACGAACTCCTCAAAATGTTCCTTAAGGATTGTTGACTGTATAGCCCTGTACGCTCGGTTGTTATCCGCCCTCTCCCTCTCGATTCCTTTATCATCGTGGTAAACGCCAGCAGACGAGATTGAGGAAAGCCCCCTCCGTAGAACGAGCTCAACGGTCTTACTCTCGCTCTCTATGCGATTCGCCCACCTAAGCTCCTCAAGCGTCCTCGCCAGCTCCTCATTTAACGTGTAAGTTTTTCTTACCTTCATCAAGTATGAGATGCATACCATCATATAAAAAGCTTTAGAGGCGTTACGATTCCATAAAGCCATAAACCGTCGGCCTTGGAACTCTAGCCTACGACGGGCTGCGTCAGAAAGGACTTTGTAAGCTCGTTCTACGATCTCGGAGACGTCGCCTAAAGCTCTTAGGGAAGTCGATTTTCCGACGCGCCATTAACGTTAATCGAGAGCTATTTCGAAACCCTGCCAAAGAATTAAACCTGATGAAAAAGGACAAACTCATCGACCGTATCCATCGTGTTTATCGTCAACATCTTGTATAATTTTTTCCATCACAAGGGCTCGTACGCGATATTGCCGTCGAAAGTCTTTTATGGTCAATGAACTCTTCGTAACGGAGGGATTCGATGGCGAAGTGCCCTAAGTGCGGGTTCGACGTCTTGAGCCCGAGGAAAAGGTGGAAGATGGCGGGACGCCCGGATAAGGCAGGCAAGAGGTTGGAGCTTGAAATAGGCCTCTTCGACTGCCCGAAGTGCAAAGGGGCCTTTAGAGCCGTATTGGGCAAGAAGAAGGTTTAAAGCAACGACTTTCGACGTATCTGCGCCTACGATCGCGGTTCCGTAAGTCGATAGTAAGCGGAGACTCCGATGAAGGGAACGCTAGTCCATGAGGTTTAACCTTAAGCCAGGGCTTCTAAGCGGCACTTTTCTTAATAGCTTTCAGCCTGTCGGAAAATTTAAATGCGAAACTTCATCGTCTTCTTCGCGATGGCTCCGATGCGTCCGCGCAAACGAGGCCATCGAGATGGCGGGAGTTCAGCTGCTCCCGATAGCCCTTGAGCGAGATGAAAGCCCGAGCTCGATGATTGGGAAGTCGGAAGCGCTTAAGCGTTTTCCGACGGGCTGGGGGATTGAAAAGCGTATTACGTGAGGTAATATGACAAAAATAGCGAATAGTGATAAGACTAAAAGGGTACCTGGTAT
Organism: Candidatus Bathyarchaeota archaeon; assembly: GCA_009889585.1. Taxonomy (GTDB): domain Archaea; phylum Thermoproteota; class Bathyarchaeia; order Bathyarchaeales; family WUQV01; genus WUQV01. The sequence continues at coordinate 1,854 of WUQV01000252.1, forward strand.
GCTTTATATACTTGTTTCTTTCATTCCTTGGATTATTTACTGGACGTTATGTGGTATGAGAAATAAACTTGGCATAGTCATCGCTCTTATAATTTCTTTATTTTTCTGAGCCCCCAAATCCGCAGAAGAGATTTTAAGAATTTTAATTTAATAGATCTTACTTCTACTCTTTACTTTAGTGCAGCCACAGTATGTACATTTATTCTCGATCTTAATATATTTATAGATAGTAGTGGTTTTCTGGGTTATTTTACTCTATTTCTTATGGCACTATTTTCATTAATCATCAAGCAACCTTATACATTGCAAGTTTCGAAAAGGGATTATCCAGAAGTTTACTGGAGAGATAAATTATTTTTAACGATTAATAACATAATCACAATAGTTTGGACAGCAATCTTTTTACTGAATGGGGTTGTATTTCTGCTTCTCAGCGTACTCTTTGCAATAATCCTTTCAAATATTTTAATAGTCTTTGGCATAATCTTCTCGATAATTTTCTCTTTGAAAGCACCTGCTTATTTTGTTTCAAGAGATTTTAAGAAATATGATTGGAGTGTTGAAATAGATACTCAAAAGCTTAAAGAAGAAGATGAATATGATGTAATTATCGTTGGTTCGGGAATAGGAGGTTTAACTTGTGGTGTTTTGCTTTCAAAGAGAGGCTACAAAGTTTTAGTTCTAGAGCAACATTGTCAAGTTGGTGGTTATTGTTCCTCTTTTCAGAGAAAAGGCTTTATATTTAATTCTGGAGTTGAAGACATAAGTGGATTATGGGAAAATGGACCTGTTAGCTATCTCCTCAAAGAGATCGGGCTTAAAAAAGAAGATTTGTTTGTAAAAAACACGACAAGGTATATCTTCAAGGGCAAGGAGATTGATGTTCCTCCTAATTTGGAAGAATTTATAAAACTTCTTTCAGAAATGTTTCCAAACGAGGGAGGAAGCCTCCATGCTTTCTTCGATGAAGCACGAAAGGCTTATGCGGAACGCTATAAAGATGCTAAAGTTTATGGTACTCCTTTGCCTGCAGAGTTGATTGCGAAAGTTTTTGGAGAAAGAAAGCTTAGAAATTATCCAAAAGAAGCATCCCCACTTTTATGATTGGCTAAATAAAACATTTAGACAAAAGATTGACGAGTACTTTAAAAACGAGGATTTAAAAGTACTGCTTTGTGCTTTATTGGGCTACGTTGGAACGAAGCCTGAGAAAACTTCTGCAGTTAGTGCACTTACTGCGTGTATTTCCTATTATCTCTATGGGGGTTATTTCCCGAAAGGAGGAGCGCAAAAATTTGCAGATAGTTTAAAAGGTTTTATTGAAGGTCGTGGAGGCAAAGTCTTAGTTAGGCATAAGGTTGATAGGATATTGGTAGATAATAGAAATGTTAAAGGGGTAGTAGCCCTAGGCAGGTTTTTCAAAAGCTCCATCGTTGTATCTAATGTAAATGCTAGAACTACATTTTTAGAACTAATTGGGGAAGATAAGCTGGATAAAGAGTTCGTAGAATATATAAAGGGATTAAAAATGCCCCCCTCTTGTTTTATAGTATTCTTGGGTGTAGATATGGATTTATCTAATTATCCAACGCTCATTAAAAATTTGGATGAGGGTTATGAAATCGTCATTAATTCAAATGCTGATTCAAGTTTAGCGCCAAAAGGTAAAGCAAGCGTTACAATACTAACTAGTGCTAACTATTATGATTTCCCAGAAAGAGGGACGAAAGAATATTCTCAAAAGAAAAGGGAACTTGCCGAAATATTAATTCGAAAAGTTGAAAACGTCATTCCAGATTTAGGTAAGCGCATAGTTGTTCAAGATGCAGCAACGCCGAAGACTTTTGAAAGATACACTTTAATGCCTGAAGGAGCGATATATTCCTTTGATCAATCAATTGAAACGAAAAGACCTCGATTTAAAACGCCGATAAAAGGTTTATACTTAGTTGGAGCGTCAACATTTCCAGGTGGTGGGATAGAAGCTGTTGTAATCTCAGGAATAATTTGCGCTAATGATATATGTGGTTGGAGGGTTAAGATGGCATGAACAAACTTTTTACTTCGCTTCGCTCAAATTCAACTTTCACGGCTAGCTTCGGTTTAAATCTTACTAGTATAGGATTGAAAATTGACGTTAATTTCATCTAATGGAAGAGTTGAAAGGAATTCACTTCAACTTTATCGTCTCCAAGACCTCCGGCGCTATAGCGTTGATCCCATACTTCCTACCAAGGAACTCGGCCATGCTGTTGCACTTCGCCCTCTCACCGTGGCAGACGATGACTACCTCAGGCCTCGGCGTAAGCCTTCTGACGTAACTCACGATCTGACGGCAGTCCGAATGGCCTGAGAACCCCTCTATCGACTCGACCTTCATCCGAACTTTGACGACCTCGACCCTTCCTTCTTCGCTCATCATTTGGACTTCGCTCACGCCCTTTTGAACCCTTCTGCCCATCGTCCCTTCGATTTGATAGCTTACGAAAACTATGGTATTTCGCTCGTTCGAGGCGAGCTCCTTAAAGTACTCGATCACAGGCCCTCCTTCGAGCATCCCGGATGTAGCCATTATGATGGATCCTCCTCCTTCGATGACCTCTCGCCTCGCGCTCGGGTGTTCGATTACCGTGAAGTACTCCGATTGGAACGGGTTAACGCCCTCGCCGAGTATGCTGCTTTGAATCTCCCTCGCCAGGTACTCCGGGTAAGCCGTGTGAATCGCCGTCACCTCAGAAAGCATGCCCTCGATGAAAACAGGGGCTTCCTTAACGAGGCCCCTACGCATGTACTCGTTTACAATGAGCATTATCTCTTGAGCCCTTCCGACGGCTGGAACGGGTATGAGAACCTTGCCTCCTTTATCAAGCGTTTCGTTGATGATCGAGACTAACTTTTGCTCGGCTTCAACGCGCGAAGGCATTACGTCCTGAGGGGCTCCATAAGTCGCCTCCGTTACGATCGTCTCAACCCTTGGGAACTCCGTTACGGCTGGCTCTAATAGCATCGTCTTAGCGTACTTATAATCCCCTGTGAATACTATGTTATGCAAACCTTCTCCAATGTGCAAATGTATAATGGATGATCCCAATATGTGGCCAGCGTTTTGAAGGGTTAATCGAATCTCAGGGGCTATGTCGATGACTACGTTATAGCTTAACGGTATCGTGTGTAACACGCACTCTTTTACGTCCTTTTGATCGTATGGAAGCAACGTCCCTTGTTTGTTCAAGACGTCTAGATAGTCCAGTTGAAGCAACGTCATTAAGCTTGACGTCGGAGCCGAGCAGTAAACGGGCCCGTCGTACCCGTATTTGAATAAAAGCGGAAGAGCGGCGCAATGATCGAGGTGGGCATGACTTATTACGACGGCGTCTAATGACTCCAAGTCGAATTGAGGGGCGTCTAACCTCGGGAACGTCCCTGAGGGATCGGCGGAACCGGGGTTTATCCCACAGTCTAAGAGGACGTTGCTTTCCTTCGTTTGAACGAGAATCGCCGACCTCCCCACCTCTTGAAAGCCTCCGAGGGGCGTAATCCTCACGTCCTTGACGTCGTACGTTAGCGGCCGAAATATCCTCTCGCCAGCCGCTCTAAGGGCCCTTTCCCTTTCCTTGCTCTCGCTTTGTAAGAGGTGCCTCATGCCGCTTATGATCTTAGAGGGAAGGGGCGGGCTCCTTAAGACCTTAGGCCTCCAACGAGTTCTTCTCACTACATCCCTTAGTATCGCCCCGTCCTTCCCGATGGCTAAGCCTGGCTTTTTCGCCTCGATTATCACCTCACCTAAGCTTGCGTCGAAGCTTACGTTCTCGATTTCGGCCTCTCGTGGGACGATCTCCTCGATGATCCTTTTGGATTCTTCCTCAAGAAGCCTTACGGAGGGATCGGACCTTATGACGACCCTCTTTTTGAGGGTGCTTACTATTTCGGCGACGATTGGATGGTCTACGAGGACCTCGGGCCTCTTAGTGTAAACAGCCAACATAGGCCCTTCGTATCGAATGCGAGTTACTTCGGCCTCCTTCGGTAAGCTCTCGATCACGTATTGACTTATCTCGGCCTTTAACCTTCGACGAGCGTTCGTAATCCTCAGTTTCACATCCCCCTACTTAATGAAAAGCAGAGCCAAGCCCTAAGGCTTCTCATTCGCTTTCCTCCGCTTCAACTATCGCCTCAAGAACGACGTTTCAGCTAACCATCGAAGGTCTTCTAACGCGCCTTTTAGATTATCGTTAAGAGCCTTCATCATCCTCTACTGATAAGCAAAATTTCCCTCTTCTCTTGTTCGCTTAACTCTCGATATCCACTTTGGTCGATAACGACGGCGTCGA
>WUQV01000253.1 GCA_009889585.1 Candidatus Bathyarchaeota archaeon
AACCTTCCGCTTCCAACGCGTAAGCCGCCTTGAGCGAACGGCGAGTAAAAGCAATGGAAGTAATATCGAACGCCTGAGACGAACTCTTGGATGACGGCTTGATCAAAAGATTCGATCAAGCCCTTCTTTACGGCTTCCTCAAGCTTAACCGATAGGTCATGGCCTCCTTTAGCCGTGAAGTATCCTCTACCGCCTTTCGCGCCTGGGAACTTTACGAAGACCTTGCAACCTTCATTTACATCGCTTAAGCCCTTAAACTCCTTAGGTAACTTAAGCCCAGCCTTTTCAAGCCATAGCCTTTGCCTCGCTCGATCGCCCTCCCAAAGCAACGTTAGCCTATTCCCGAAGGTAGGCACTAAAAGCTGTCGTAAAATCCCCTCAGCGCCTACGTACTCTACGAACGAGCCATGTAGCACGATAATCGCATTTTCATCCCTCAGCTTCCCTTGGACGCTTTCATCTAAAACGTCCTTAAAGCTTTGAACCTCGATGAATTCGTCGGGCTGAGCTAATGGAAACGCCTCGTAAATAACCCTCCTATCGATGGTCGTTATCCCGATAGTTTTAAACTTAAGTTGTCGAGCCCCATGGAATATTTGAAGAGCTGAATGGGAGCAAATCGTAGCTATCGACAGGCGGTTTAAGTCGTAATCAGAGATAACGCCGTCTATGACGTCCTTCGTTATCACGTGACGACTTCCCTCAAACGGCCTCTTTTTAAGGCGTACTTCAACTCAAGCATGCTCAAGTCGAGGGCCGATTCGATGGTTGAGAGACCCAGCCATTTGAGAAGGCCTTCGTACTTTAACGTCAACCTCCTCATCTCAGGCGACGTAGGGCCGAGGCAAGGGCTGCCTGGAACCCTTACGCTTACGTCGAACACGTAAAAGGCCAACCGCTTTTGCTCAGGGTCATCTTGATCGTACGCTATCGCCCCTTGAAGGGCGAACGCCCCTATTAAGCCAGGCGGATACTCGTCGCGACAAACATCGATGAAGCGCTCAGCTGCTTGATAGACCAACGGCTTTTGGGATTCTCGCATCGTCACGCCGAAGTGGCCGATCTCCTCGTTCTTTATCGCGACGTTAAGCTCCAATTGATCTTTCGCCGGAAGGTTTAAGACCCCGTGAAGGTTCACCTGCCTTCTATCGTCAAAGCCTAAGAAGTCGAAGCCTTCGAATTCATCCTTTAACGCCCAAGCGTGGTAATTCGCGTTAAAACGAGGGCCTAATACAAATTCCTCGATTACGGCGTCCTTAAGGTCCTCCTCCGCTATTACGTCCTTTTTCATTAACTCGTTCGCTTTTTCCCAATATTCAAGTGGGCTTGAGGCGGTGAAGAAAGCTCTTTCCAACGGCTTTTTCTTTTGGCGAACCTTCACTATGGCCAATCGATCGATATCGTCCGGCCTCTTGAAGAGCTTGGGGATCTTAACGCCAGCCCTTTCCAATAGCCAATATTGATTGCGAGGCAAATTCCTCTCCTCAACTTTTAATAGATATCGGCTTCCGTACAACGGGACGAAGAACTTCTCCTCGATGTTACGATAACCTACGTAAACGACGAAGGAACGATTTGGGATGAATATCGTATTAAGCTTACGAAGTTCCTCTTGTACCCATTCTTCAACCATGTTAACGAACTTATCCACCACGATGACGTGGTCGAAGAGGAACCGATTGTGCTTAACGTAAAGATCCTCCCTCCCTCGTTCGCATACGACGACGGTCTTAATGCCCGCCGAACGCGCAGCGATGCCCACTTCCTCTGCGGAATGAGAGCCGATGACGCCTACGGTTATGTCGCTATAGCGGCCCGCTAGCTCTTGGACTTCGTTCCTTTCGATCAACGCCGATCATCTTACTTGCGAGCTCAACCCCTCATATAAATGAGGAAGCCGAATTCGGCCTTTAGGCGCGTTGAAAAAGCCTCGTCATGAGGTTTAGATGAAAACTGTTAAATTTAGCTAGGTTTAAATCGAATTAATGGTGCAATATCGAGAGGTGAACCATGAACGCATATGAGGAGACGAGGAAGCTAAAGGCTTTTGCTGTTAAACTTGGCGCAAGTTTAGTAGGAGTGGCTGATTTAAGCTTATATAATGACGTTTATGGTTTTTCAAGAACATTATTGGAGAAGTTCCCCTTCGCGATATCTATTGCCGTACGTCTTTCCGATTCTATCATTGAAGGGATAACGGAAGATGGTCCAACTGAAATTTACGTGCATCACTATAAGGTTGTTAATGCGCTCTTAGATGAAATAGCCCTTAGGGTTGTGAATTATTGTCAAAAAAGAGGTGCGATTGCTTTACCTATCCCTGCATCCCAAATATTAGATCAAAATAGGCTCTTAGGAGCTATTTCACATAAGGCGATAGCTGTTTTAGCTGGCTTAGGATGGCTTGGCAAAAGTTCTCTCCTCATCAATGAAAAATATGGACCAAGGATACGTTTAGTTTCAGTGTTAACTTCGCTTCCTTTAATCGTGGATAAGCCCGTTGAAAATAAGTGCGGTGATTGTACTTTATGTGCAATGGTTTGTCCAGCTAAAGCTATAAAAGGTGTTTCTTTTGAAGGTCGAATCCCAATGCGTGAAGAAATAATCGATATTGAAGCTTGTGATAGGCGCTTATCGAAAATCGCAAGTAATCCTCGATATGGAAGCAAGGTTTGTGGGCTTTGCATCAAAATTTGCCCATGGGGAAGGGGAAAATTAAGATGATAAGGACGTTATGTCGATAATGCTTGAGCTTTATTCCCTCAAAAAGCTTAAGCGTCCTAAGCTTTGAACTCTTCCGGTGTTTAAGTCGATGGAAACGTACCCTTGGTGGAGCGAGGAACAAAAGGTATTGGCGGAGGAAGTCGAAGGGTTCGCTGACGAGCGCTTATCGCGCGGTGAGGAAGTAGCTTGGACGAAGGAGTACCCATCTGACTTATTGGCTGAGG
>WUQV01000254.1 GCA_009889585.1 Candidatus Bathyarchaeota archaeon
ATCGGAAAGGTTGGTAAGGAAATATCAGAGAGGCTTGCAGAGGTTGTGAAGGCCATTCATGAAGATATTAAGCACAGCCAAGAGAAGCTGAAGAGGAGGATGGAAGAGCGTGAATGAAGCTTAAAGTATTCAGCCTAGCATGAGTTTCTTCATAGCAGCCCTGTAAGAGGTTCGCGCTTCTAATCACGTGAGGCAATCGTCAACCGCATGAAATTGATGTTTCCGTTAAATAAACCGCATGATGAAAGTGTATGATCTCGCTCTCTGAGGAGGAAGGCATTTGGCCACTCGTAGGCGAGCGGACGACGGAGCCAGCCTTAAGGCCATCGAAGCGTCAGCAGTGTTAATCACAGCCGAGAGGTTCTCATCTCCTAACGGGAGCGTGGCCACGTCAGCCCCTAATAGGATAGCGAAGTTAGGGCAGCTTAACGCGGCTTCGCTTGATCAACGATGAGCTTTCGAAGCTAGCTATGGAAAGGCCCTATAATCAGTTGGCAATATCAACTTGTTTCGATAAAGAACAGCAACGTCGTCAAAGCTAAGGCATCGCATAATCTTTTATCCTCGTCCAACGATAGGATTACCAATTTAAGGGTTTCTGCCTCAACATAAGCTTAACTATCAAGAAGGGCCTTCTGCTCCCACTTTCCCTCGATCATCTTCAATTCCTCCGCTTTTAAAAGACCTCCTACTTGTTCCTTTATCTTCTTGGCCATCTTCGGGCCTATCGACGGTAAATTCGACAATCTTTCTAACGTAGTACGCTTAAGGTCTTCGATCGACTTAAACCCTGCATCATAAAGCGCTCGAGCCCTCACACGTCCGACGCCTTCTAATCTTGTTAACGAAACTAACTCCGCCTTCACGCCCTTCTTCATTCTTTCAACTAACTCCGATAACTTAGGCGACAAGTCCTTATGGCCGAGTAAAGCGGCTAACTCCCTTGAGGAGTAAATCAACCATTCAGCGGCTTCAACCAATCGATGCAAATCGCCCGGTTGAATTTGAAAGCGCCTTAGCAATTCATCCTCGCTCACCTCTTCAATCC
>WUQV01000255.1 GCA_009889585.1 Candidatus Bathyarchaeota archaeon
CCTTTTGAGCGCTTGAATTAGCTCCTCAGCTAGTTTCGTCACAAAGGTGGCGTCTTCTTCCGTTATCTTAGCCTTCGGGTCGTATCTGGCTTTACTTCTTAAGATTAGGGCCTTTCGTATGTTTTTCCCGACTTCCTTGGGTAGTTCCCCCGTAAGTACGTAGAGTTTGCCGAGCTGCTGGACGATCCCCCCATGCGAGCTGGCTAACGTTTCCCCTTTGATAAGTATGAGGGCTTTGACCGCGAGCTCTATGGCGTTATACCCTTCATCCACGGCTGCTCTTAGCTCTTTGCGGCTTATGGCGCCATTGGCGTACGTTAGGAATTCCTCGGCTAGGTCCACGTAGTCTTGGGCTTCTAGCGAGCGGGATTCCTTTTCATCCATTTCATAAACCACCTCGCACGTTTTGGTTATTTCTCTTAAGAAGAGGGAAGAATTTTTGCGGCTGTTGAATTCGTGTACGGACATGAGGTAGGGTTCTACGGATTCCCCATATTTAAGGGCTGCTTCGAAGCTTAACTCGCTCACGATGTCTAAGAGCTTTTCTTCATCCCCATGGTATACTATGAAGATGTCCACATCGCTCTCAGCCCTTACGCTTTTCTTCGCTAAGCTTCCGAACGCCATGACCTTGGCGATTTGACTCCTTGCTCTATCCAAAAGCCCCTTAAGAAAGTAATTTAAGGCCTTTCTCTTCTTTAGAACGGCCTCGGTCATTATTCTCCTCATAAGATTTATTCATGGATTATTTAAATCAAACTAGTAGCTGGAGCGTCGTTTGCATAGTTGAAGGCGCTTAGGAAGATCGCTAGGGCGGATGTTATAGAATGAAGAAGCGTTCTTCCCGTCCTTTTTAGGAAGGCTTTCCTCGTCATGCGAACTGCTCGCCGATAACCCCCTTGGCTTTGCTATCTATTCATCGTATGCACAAGGAAGTTCTCACAGATAAGTTAAGAACGTGTTGAAGACTTTGATCACCCTTTGGCGTTAACTTGAAGAATAGAACGCGCCCGATGATTAAGATTTTGACTAAACCTGCCTTCTCAAGAACGATGTAAGTGTCTTCGTATAATCCACCAATTTTAACTTTCATGCAATTTGATTACAGTTTCTTGGGTACTGACTTATTAATTGTAGCACTCTCCTTCGGTTTTTAGCCCCTTTTGATATAAGAAGTAAAATATTTATTTCATCATCCAGCCCTGCATAAAATGCTACCTGCTCGGTTTCTTCGAGTGTTAACGTCATATAGTAGCACCCCATCATCAACATTCAGAGAATATGGACTTAAAGGAGGGCTTTACGCGATCTGCGCCTTAGTTCAAAAGAGAGCCTCAGCATATAGCTGATGATCATCAATAGGTCGAGCATCGCGGTCTTTTTCAGAGATTAGATACATTGAAGGATGATTTAGTCGGGAGCGGTCGGCAGGCTCAGCGTCTAAAGAGGCCCTCTAGCTCGATGACATCCGACCTCAAGTAGACCCTTCTAACCTCAAACTTCACGCCTCTTTCGCGCAACAGCTTCAAAACCTCTTTGGACCATTCCTCGGGAGCTACGAAAGCCCCCCTCCCGATTTTAAAGCCCTTTAACGAGTTAACGATGCCTTCACGTCCGCCCTTGCCGAAGAGCGAGTAAATGAGCCTTTGCTTCTCGCTACGATTCAGCCCGCTGAGCGTGTAGCTGACTAAAACGTGAGGAGATAGCAGGAGCGATATTGCATTAAGGTGGACAGGGTGCTTAAGGAGCAGGACCAGTCCTTCCTCCAGAACCGACTTAACGAAGGCTGGATTGAGCTTATGAATGGACTCTAGCGAGCTGCAAATCGTGTGAGCGAGGGCGCCTTTAGGAATCGCCATGGTAACGTCCCACTCATGCCTCCTCATCGAGTTCTCGCTCTCGAAGACGACGAATAGGTCTATGTCAGAGCCTTCGTCGACCTCTCCTCTAGCGATGCTCCCGAATAGGATTATCATGACGACGCCGTCTATCTTAGAGATGTTGTCCACGGCCCTAGAAAGGGCCGATGCCAAAGGCTCTTTCAACTTCATGTAAGACCGCCTCCATGGCCTCGAGAGCTTTCCGCGCCCTCTCGCCATCTTCACCTCCGTAGCCAAGCCTTCCGTAAGCGTCCCAGAGAACCCTCATCGAGCTGGCAGCCGATGGAGCTTCCTCCTCTAACCACCTAAACCTTTCAACATGGGCAGTCCTTGGCCTCGTATGGAAGTGTAAACC
>WUQV01000256.1 GCA_009889585.1 Candidatus Bathyarchaeota archaeon
GGTACGTTCAAGAGATGAAGGAATTCCTTAATGGGTACTTCAGTAGGATGGGGTTCCTTCATGGGGAGTGCTTCTATGGAGGGAAGTGCGAACCAAGGGAGGCAGTCATTGAAGACATAGTGGAGACGCGTTATGATATTATCGAAAGGGGGAAGAGGATCGTAGGCATGAAGTAAGTTCTTTTAATCCACTTTCGAGGTGAAACTTGAATTTATGATTTCCTTTTCTTAAAAGCTTTCAATCCCCCTTGATATTAAGCAAAGGCTAAAGCCGCAGCAGCCGTGTTTAATAGCCCATCGTTTTCGATTCTTCCTTGAGATGAGACCAGCGGGCACGATGAATGGTTCTTAAAACTTTTTATACTTAGATTCAAACTACTTATTGGGCGTATTTATGGTTAAGGTTAGCGATAAAGTTAGGATATTTAGCTGCAAAAAATGCGTTGTAGTGGAAGCTTTATTTAATACTGGATCTGGTAGGAGCTACGTTAGTGATCGTATAGCTCAAGAGCTAGGTTACGAGCTTTATGATAAGCCGAGGAGGGTGCAACTTGCTGTCAAGGATTTAAAGGCTGAAGTTATAGGCTACGTGCCAGCTGTCGATTTAGAGATAGCTGGTTATATGCTTCCATCGAAGGAAACGTTAGATGTAATTAAGGATTTATTTGTTGATGCAATAATAGGGTTGAATATAATAGAGCCTTACGGTATAACGTTTGAAAGAGATAGGATTAGGTTTAAGGAGTATCCGCCGAGGACTTACCTCATATAAATCTTACTTTAATCCGTTATAATTGCGAGCATATTTCCCCAAAGGAATTTTACGATTATATGACTGAAGGGGCTCCTATCGGAGATGCCGTCACTGTGAACTACCCCTCCCTATCGGAAGGGGCTTCCTGCTTCAACGACGACCTGCTAGCGTCTCCACAGGCTTGAATTCGGGCCGTCCCAGCCCTACTATGTCCCGCTTCAACTCCCCCTCGGCTTTACGGGATGCAGGGATTGAAGCGGCTTTACGCATCCCGACCTTATGCCTGCAGGTAGACGAAGAAGGCATAAAGAAAGAAAAATATAAGCGCATCTGCTTTCATCCCCCAGCTTACGCAAGGGGACTTCCCGCCGATGTAGTTAAACGAACATTCAGCGGCGCCGAAGAATGGTTGAATGACCCGTATTTGCCGCCGGAGTTTAGCTATTTTCGGGATGAGCTCGCCCCTTAGCATGACTTGATCATGAAAAAGTTTTCAAAATTAATAGGCTGTCGGAAAACCCTAGGCATAAACGTAGGCATACCTTACTCATTTACAAAGTTGGCAAGGGTTAAATGGTAGTCTGACGGTGATGAAGAAGCCATGTTAGGCTATGCCCTCGCAAGGCGTCATACTTCGAGCACGGCTAGATGTTTCATCCATCAGGCCATTTCCACGCCCTGCCATTATGACCTCCGCTAGAACCTGAACTCATCGATGCTAGTCATTGGATTCCTTCTCCCTATCCTTGCTGCCGCCAAGGCCGCTTAAAAGCATGGCTATGAGAGATAATGAAGCGTAAACTGTAACCCACCTCACCTTCACCATCTTTAAGCCTAGTTCATCCTTCAACCTCGAAATGATCCTCTCAACCGAGCCTGTTAGCTAATAAATACTCTATACAGAATCTCTTAGGCAAGAAGCTTAGAATTATTTAAGTGAAAGTCGCATCCAACATAACGTTGCATGCTCAAGTTGAATCTCTTTATCTACAATAAACCCCTCTTTAAGATAGAAATGGAAAGCAGGTGTATCGCGAGCAGTAATAAGTATAATACCACTATACTCCCTTTGTTTAGCTTCATTATATAGGAAATGTAACATTTTACGACCATAACCCTGCCTTTGATACTCTGGTAATGTTCCCAAGATGGCAAGTTCTAGATAACGCTTCACATACTTTGGCCTATAAGACGTCATAAGATGCATTCTATCGCGTGACGGAATCTCTTTTAACATTTCTCTGCGAATAATCCATAACTCTCTTACATGCTTTAATAATACGTAGGCTATAGGAAAGATAGATCGTATTAATACGGATAGAGGATATTTACACTTAGAATCAACTGAGATAGAAGCACAGATAAGTCTATTATCCACTCGGATACCGTATAGTAAGACACTTCTATTACTCAAATTAAAATCTAAAAGAAATTTCATAAACGACTTTAAGACTTCTGGACTAGTATACAAAATCGATATGAAGGGGTAATTAGCAAAAGCCTTAATGTATAAATCGAGTAACTCTGCTCTAATCGATGGATTAAAAGGATCTAATTTTACAATTAAACAGTCATTCGCTAATCCATCCATCATTAATTCACTATTAGTTATCCTTCCATTTAACTCAGGGGCTACCTTGACCACAGTAGATTTATGCCTCCCTAAGGAGAGGGCTGACATGGGCTATACTTAGCGAGGATTAGATATAAGCATGCCTACGTTTATACCTAGGGTTTTCCCGACAGCCGTAGAAGTAGCTATGAATTGCTTAAAGAATTGATCCATGAGGCCAAGGGAATGAGGTTGATCGTTTATCTAGATAATAGGCTGTCGGAAAATGCCTAGGCTATTCGTTCCTTCCTCACGACCTCGTATTGATCCTTTTGCGCTGGCGTTCGATCGACACCCTCCTTATCCCCCTCCTTTATGTCAAAGGCCCTGACCACTTCTATCGGGATGGTCACCATGAAGCTTCCGGATGGCCTGATGAGGCGCGAGGAAGAATGGAATCGGTTAAGCATTTTCCAACAGCCTATAGATGATTTTGAGAAGTTAAAGGATTTCCTCCTTCTGCCAATCTATCGAAAGGATGGAGCGCATTCTTAAAGCTTTTTTCGACGTTTAAACTTCTGCGTTGGGCTACGTCATACTTTTCATCGGGCCAGCTGGTTGTGGCAAGACTAGCTTAACGGCGGCGCTCGGCTCTTGGCTTAATGAAAGAGGCATAAGCGTAGCGTACGTGAACTTAGACGCTGGAGCCCTCGACCTTCCGTACGAACCTAACGTCGACGTAAGGAGGCGTTTTACGCTTGAGAGCATAATGCGAGAGGAAGGATTAGGGCCTAACGGAGCCATGATAAAGGCGGCCGATTACCTCGTTGAAATAGCCGACGAGCTGGCCGAGGAGGTCAACGGCCTTAACATCGAGCTTGCCCTCATCGACACGCCTGGCCAAATGGAGGTATTCGTATTTAGGCCTTCAGGACCAGCTCTCGTCAAGGCTTTGCTCAAGGCTGGCTCTAGAACGGTTGCTTTGAACATGTTAGACGCCACGATAACGTCAACGGCGACCGATTTAGTGGTAGCAGCGCTTCTTAGCGCAACGATACGGCTCAGGCTAGAAGTCCCGACGGTGCCTGTGGTGAACAAGGTCGATGTAACGCGGCCTTCAATTGAACGAGAGGAGCTCATTAATCACGTTAAAGCTGAAGAATATGGCATTCTTTCGGATTTCGTTAGCTCACTCGCTAAGGCCTTAGATGTAATCGAGATAAGGGAGCCAATCCTCGTGTCGGCTAAGAAGGGCCTCGGGCTTGACATCTTATACGATAGGCTAATGGAAGTATTCTGTGAGTGTGGGGAGGATTAATTAAGCTAATGCTCTAAAGCCGAGGGGCTTATGAGTAAAGCGACGTCGACCGTTGAGGTAAACTCATTCCTCAAAAGTCTTAAGGAAGAATAAGACGGCTAAAGCGAAAAGGAAGCTGGAGACGATGAAAAGCGTTTGAAATCCATAAGAGGCTGCGACGATCCCTCCTATTAACGAACCGACTATTAAGCCCAAGTTTAAGAAGGTGAAGTAAAGTCCTCCCTTTCCCTCAGGGGATGTCATCATCGAGACGTAGTTGCCAGCTACGTCGAATAAAGCCCAAGCGGCCCCGAATGAGATCAAGATGGCGCAGCTTAAGTACAAGGGGTAGGGGCTAATGAGGGCCGTTACTAACGTCAAGAGGAGAGCAGCGATACAACGGATGGCGCAAGCGATCGTCATGGCATTTGCCCCAGCTGCTTTGCTTAACGTAAGGCGCGTTAGCGCCTCCATCAACGAGCTTAAGAAGAACAACCAAAAGACGGTTTGAGGGCTAATGAAGATACTCCTGAAGAATACTGGCAGTTGAATGGAGATAATGCCTGTGGCAAATGAAAATGCAAACGTCCCTATGAGGAATTCATTAAACCTCGTCTTAATTAAGTGGATTATATCTTGCGCTGCATATCGTGCATAAATAGGGTTCTCCAATAGATGTAGCGATAGGGAGGTTCTATCAATAGTGCTTATTGATCGATCGATGGAGATTATTTTTCTCTCTAATAATATTGGAGGGTCGTAAATCAATAAGAGTGAGAGGATTGAAGCTATTAAGGATAGGGTTCCGCAAAGCAAGAGCAAGCCCTCGTAACCTAAGTAAGGGATGGCGAAGGCGCCGATGAGCAATCCATTGGCCCAAGCTAACGTCTTAACGAAAGTACATGCACCGATTACGTTTCTCCATCTTTCCCAAGGGCTCCATTCGGCTAAGAGGATGCTGATGACCGGCCTAGCAGCGGCGTAAAAAAGGCCTTGGATAGCGTAAACGGCTAGAAACATCATGGCTTCCTTAGGCAGAATCAATAGGATCGTGATTAAACCTGAGAGCAGGAACGACGACGTGACGAAGGGCTTGTACCTTTTGCATTGATCGCAAAGCTGCCCGAATGCGGCTGAGGATAAAGCTGAGAAAAGGGCCCAGGCGAATCGAAGGGCTCCTACGTAAATCGGGCCTTGTTCAAGGACGATAACGGCATATAATGGTATGAGGATGGAAAGCGTTCCAAAGGCGATTTCCTGAGGGACGAAGGCCGCTAGCCAAGTCTTATTGAATTCGTGACGGCTCAAGGGTGGGATGAAAGGCTTGTGCCGTGTTCAAAAGCCTTGTTAAGTATTGGCGATATCTCAAGGTAATATGAACGATTTAGGTGAATTCATCGGCTTTTAAAGCTTCCTTAGAAATCGTCGAAAATCCATAAACGGCGATGTAAACTAAAGACGATCCGTCTTAGCTTAAAAGGCTGGGATACCTCGATGCTTTCAAGAGGGAAAGCGTGAGTTCCCTTTTAACCCTTAAAAAGCTAACTCATAAATCGTTACGTGGACTTCTTTAACGAACGCGTTCATCCTTAAGGAACCTAAAGATGCTCGCTACTCTATTCACATGGACGTATTAGTGAACTACCCCTCCCTATCGGAGGGGCTTCCAGCGTTTAGAGTAGGCTTTACGCCTATCTCCTCATCTGCTGGTTCGGGGGTTTACGTCCCCCATCCCATGCGTTAAAGAGGCGCATGTGCTACGTTCGCACGAGCTCCCTTCCACCGATTTTCGGGCAACGTGCCCACGTGAACGTCCCGAAAATCATCAGAAGGCTAGGATATTTAAACCTTGACGTAATTCATCCCCACCTTACGGATGGGGTCTTCTTGCGGATTTAGATAAAAGGTATCGCGGGCGCTATGTCCCACGTAACCAACACTTAACCTCATCGTAAGGCCGTTTCGCCTCCCTTGGTTAAGCTCTCTCTACGTGGGCTATCGAGCGCCCGCGCCCGCCGTGTCCCGTGCCTGGGTAAGCCCTCCTTCATCGAAAGGCTAGCGCCCCCTCGGTCAAGTCCGTCAACACGAGCCTCCGAGAGGAGGTTCCGGCGGGGTTAAGGCGGTTTTATCGCCTTCTAACGGAGGGGCGAAGGTCAGGATAAGCTTTCCGATTTTAATCATAGTATCGATGAGTTAACGCTGAAATATATTACTGAAATTCCTTAAAGACCTTAACTTTCTCTATCTTTTCAGCTATTCGTCTAAAATTGCCTCATCTTTCTCCGAGGCTTAGGCTTTGGCTTCCTTTACTCCGATGAGGGCGTAATCGACTTTTTCTTAACCCTCCCTTTCGATTTATTTCGCTTGAAGAGATTGAGCAATACCTCCGGGCTTTCGTTGTAAAAGTCATCCGCGTTAATGCCAACCCCGTTGAAGACGAGCTTAGGCTGAGGTATGTTAGACGGGCTATACCAAAAGTCTATTTTTACGTCGTACTTTTTGCAAAGCTCCTCTAAGTTAGACTTAAAGTTCGTGTAAAGCTGGATTAACTCCTTTCGAAAAGTCAAAAACTTGCCCTCGACGTCTACGGACAACCCAAGCCCCATGGGAAGATGGGGTAATGGATGAGACTAAAGCGTTACTAGTTCCCGTAGGTATACCCATATAATACGCATTATTAATATCAAGCCTTCAATTCTCACAAACTTTTACATATTTAAAGCAAAACCTCAAGCCATTAAACTATCAAATGGATTCCTTCATCGGTTAATCTTGACGCCCTTATGATAAGCTCGTTAGGATCCTCCGCTATGTCTTCCAACTTAAGGGAGTTCCAAGCTTCATCATCAAGCTCTGCGCTCGACGGATCGCGTTTACCAAGAGCTTGCTTAATAATGCTTTAGCTTTTATGAATAAAATGTTTTCAAAGGCTATGGTCGCATATCGCTTATCATAATAGGCTAAGGCCTTTTTGAAACTCTTTATCGGCCTCGTTCAGGTAGTCGCCCATTATTTACGTTTTTCGAGAATCCTAGGCTTTAGCTTCACCAGATCTGAGGTGCGTAGCTCGTCCGAGTTTTCTCAGGAGGGTCGTCTACGAACTTCCAACACCCCCTCCCCGGGCTGAGTATCACAATCTCGAGCGAGTCCGCTAAGGTATCGCTGATGATGACCTCGCGTTCGACTGGCGAGACGACTAAATCCGCCTTAACCAGGCCCTTCGTCCTATCGGGCTCGATTACTGAGATCGAGCACGCGTCTTGAAGCACGTACATCGATATCGGGCCGCCCGCCGTCCCGTACTCCACTGGCCGCCCCGCCTCCCTTAAGTCTAGGTTTATCTCGTTAATCGATAAGAATCGATTCGGCACGAGGAGCTGAGGTTCGTCAGTCTCGAAGCCTGTGTTGACAAGAGCTCTCGTCTCTACGAGTTTCGCCCCGACCTCCACCTTAATCTTAATTCGTAAGGCCACTTCATTCACCGCCTTTCTTCTCGCCCTTCCTTAGGATGTAAATGTGGCCGACCCTACGTTTCCTCAAGACGTAAATGTGACCAACCCTAGGCATTCTAAGGTTACACCCGCATGAAAATGTTCGCATTTCAATTATAAAAACGTATTGGTTTATATAAGGACGATAAGCCATATTGAAGCGCATAGTTATAACAAAGTAACTATTAAGGTCTGAATATGCATAATACGATCTTAATGAGCATCTATACTCCTGCCACTGAAGTGCTCTCTATTTTAAATGCAGCTTAGCGATAACATCAAATATAGCATAAGACTCCCCTTTGACTTTATTGAATCCAACTATTGTAATAGCTTTCGCAATCAAGGGCCTCGGCCGTCTTTTAATAACACGAGCGGCTCATTCATAAGCCATTTATTAAACGCGTTTTGAGCTTATTACATCATTTTGTAAAATTGACGTAATGTTGCCAATTCCTTGATAAACGATGACGTAGCTTAACGGATCGCCCTCTCGTTTGAAAAAGGAAATGCTTTTAGAGAACGATCTACTGCACTACTAAGTCATAAGGGGCTTGGTTTGGCCTCAGAGGATCGCTTAGAGAATGCGTTCGATTTACTCGCTAAGCCTATTCGCAAATTGATAGAGCGGAAAGGGTTCTTAAGGCCGACCGAGCCCCAAGAAAAGGCGATCCCGAGGATCTTAGAGGGCAAAAACGTCCTATTGATCTCTCCGACCGCCACTGGCAAGACTGAGGCAGCCTTCCTGCCCATCTTAAGCTCGTTGATCTCAACTCCCGATCGTCCGCCGGGCATAAAGGTCGTTTACATCACGCCCCTTAGGGCCCTCAATCGAGACCTTTTGGAAAGGTTGGAGTGGTGGTGTAATAACTTAGACGTAAGGCTTGCCGTTCGCCACGGCGACACGGAGGCCAACGAGCGTTTACGACAAGCTAGAAGCCCTCCTGACGTATTGATTACGACTCCCGAGACGTTACAAGCGCTATTGATCGGCCGAGTCATCAAAAGGCACTTGAGCCAAGTGAAATGCGTAATAGTCGATGAAGTACATGAGTTAGCTGACAACAAGAGGGGAAGCCAGCTTTCATTAGCTTTAGAAAGGCTGCGTCGTATCACCGGCAGGGATTTCCAAGTCGTAGGCCTTTCGGCTACGGTTGGAACTCAAGAGAAAGTTGCTCGATTCTTAGTAGGCATCGGCCGAGATGTGGAGGTCGTCAAGGTTCCCGTCGCGAGGTACATGAGGTTGCAAGTCCTCTACCCGGAGCCGGAGGAGGAGGACCTTGAGTTGGCCGCCTCATTATTCACCCACCCTGAGGTAGCAGCTCGATTAAGGGTTATGCGGGAGTACGTCGAAGGCCATCGATCTGCGTTGTTATTTACGAACACCCGTTCGATATCCGAGGTTTTAACGAGCCGCTTTAAGGTTTGGGACGTTGACCTCCCGATATCCATTCATCACGGCTCGTTAGCTAAACCGTCTAGGGTAGCGGCTGAACGAGGGCTAAAGGATGGCGACTTGAAAGCGTTAGTTTGCACTTCGTCCTTAGAGCTAGGGTTGGACGTAGGCAGGATAGACCTCGTCATTCAATACATGAGCCCTAGGCAAGTCACCCGTTTGATCCAACGCGTCGGACGAAGCGGCCATTCGATAGGTCGTACGGCCGAGGGCGTGGTCGTGACGATGGACTCTGACGATGCGTTAGAGGCAATGGTCATATGCCGTCGAGCTTTAAAGGAGGAGCTCGAGCCAGTGGACATACCGTATAAGCCTTACGACGTGTTAACCCATCAAATCGCAGGTTTGCTCATGCAGGAGAGGCGATTGAGTTTTGACGACATCTTATACGTGTTCAAAAGGGCTTATCCTTACGCTGACCTTTCGCTTGAGGACGTCAAGAAGGCCTTGGAGTACATGCACAATCGCTCCCCAAGGTTAGCTTGGGCCTCGTTCGAGGATATGGTCGTAGCAAGGCCTCGTAATAGGAAGGCACTTTATGGGTATTACTTTGAGAACCTATCGATGATCCCGGATGAGAAGCAATACCTCATCGTGGACGCGATGACGGATTCGGCCATCGGAATAGTGGACGAAGCGTTCGTAGCGGAGTACGGAAGGCCTGGGGTTAAATTCATCATCAGGGGGAGCCCTTGGCAGATACTAGCCTTCGAAGGCGATCGGATATACGTTAAGCCCGTGGACGATCCAACGGGGGCCATACCGAGCTGGATCGGCGAGGAAATACCAGTCCCGTTTGAAGTCGCTCAAGAGGTTGGTCGCGTTAGAGCCCTAGTCGAACGAAGGATCTTAAGCGGCGAAAGCGTAGAAGCCGTAATAACGGATCTTTCGAAGGATTACTCGATCGACGTAGAGAAGCTATCAAGGGCTTTATGCGAGACGATCGAGCAGGTGAAGATGAACGTACCAGTTCCTACGGATAAGCGAGTCATCTTAGAAAGCTGGGGGGATTTCGTCATCATTAGCTCTCACTTCGGCTCTCTTACGAATAGGGCGTTAGCGCAATTAATCGGGCACATCATCTCAGAGCGAGTAGGTTATGCGGTCGTAGTTCAACACGACCCTTATAGGATTTTCATTCAAACGGCTGGAACGTTTGACGTAGATGACGTACTCGAAGTCCTCGATCAACTTAAGGGCATGCCGGATGATGTCGTCAAAGAGGCTTTGGCAAGAGCCGTGGCTAAGACTGGATTGTTCAAGAGGAGGATGATCCACGTGGCGAGGAGGTTCGGAGCTTTAGAGAAATGGGTTGACTTCTCTAACGTCAGCTTAAGGAGCCTCGTTAAGAGCTTCGAAGGCACTATCATTTATGAAGAGGCCCTTAAGGAGACGTTTGAAAAGGACTTAGATGTAAATGGATTGATTAATGTTTTAAACAAAATTAAGAGGAGTGAAATGGAAATTGTAAAGATTGACACAAGAGGGGTTATAACACCAATAGCTAGAGTTGGTATAGAAAGGGTTAGTATGAAAACTGATTTAATTCCACCTGAGAGGCTTAAGGCTGTTTTAATAGAATCGGCTAAGGCTAGGCTTTTAAGTGAGGTTAGGACGTTCATATGTGTTAATTGTTGGGACTATTTAGAAATGATACGTATGAAGGATTTGCCAGATCGACTAAAGTGTCCGAAGTGTGGGTCGAACGCATTAGGGGCTTTAGATCGTGATGAAGAAGAGGTTTACTCGCTCGTCGAAAAAAGAGGGGAAGGGCTTACTAAGGCTGAGGAGAAGTTGAAGAAGGAAGCGATGGATGCTGCGAAATTAATCATAAGGTATGGAAAGCCAGCTGCTGTAGCCTTAACCGGTAGGGGGCTTAAGGCGTCTGATGTTGTTAACATCTTAGATGTCGAGCGAAAGATTTCCGATAGTTTCTTCGAGCTTATAATCGAGGCTGAGAGAAGGGCGTTGAAGAGGAAATGGCAAAGGTTGGTTAAGTAAGCTACCTCTACTTTAAGAGGTTTCCTTCATGAGAAGCATTTGACGTATTCAAGAGGAACTTACCCTTAATGAAAAACTACTTTATAGTAACGTTAAGCAGAAGGTTGAAGAGGAGTCGGTGAAGGAAAGATAGCATAAGATTTAATGAGAAGAGCTTAGATGGATCGAATCTGTTTTGAGAATCTTATTAGGATTTTGCCTAATAGTTGCTCTAAGCCATGACACCAGCGTTAAAGTAGGAATTTTGAGTTTATCCTTGCTATTTGAACTTTTTAATCCTGCTGAGGGCAGCTACTTAAGGTTGACAAGCCAGCTAGGAAAAATGAGCAGAACCTGAGGTCTACCTTAAGCGGCGAGACGCGTGAAGCAGAATGTATCCAGCTTACGTAGCGTCGTGAGGAAACATGCGCTAAAAATTAAGCATAATGTAAAATCCCGAGAAGGGCGGAGGATGCTCGTTTCAAAAGGTGGACTACCTACCTTAAATGATGGATTTTATTCACGATTATAAGTTACATAGAGCGTTAAAGCATAGCAAGAGCCTTAGGGATTAAGAAAGCGCTTTTATGCCTAAAATTAAATTCCTGCTAAGAGGGATTGAAAGTTACGCATTGTGATTTTTCAGCTTCCGCTTCAGCAAAAATGGGAAGGCTAGCAAGCTGATGAGAGCTATAGCTCCTCTAACGGGATCCTCTCAACTTCTTCAACTTCATCAAACGTCCTATCGCTGCTGACTATTTTGCCGTCAAGCAGGATCGCTAGAGCTAAGTGAAGTGAGTCGAAGTAAAACCTGCCGATTTTGTAGTACTTCTTCTGCAACGAGAGCGCATGAGACATCGCCTCATGAGAAATCGTTAGCACGACTTCGCCAGGTATTTCGGACCTTAGCGCTTGAAATATCGCCATCCTGTCCTCCATCGACACCCTGAAGCTCTTGAGCAACAAGTCGAGCTCTAGGAAGGCTGACGAAGCGATGTGCCACTTCCTCGCCTTAACCCTCTTCAACGCTTCAAGGCAGTGGCTGTGGATCCTATCCTCAGGATCTAACAGCTCCTTCAAGAAGTCCGTTTCAACGACTGACATGCGTCCTTTTACCTGATACATTAATATTGATAAATGACCGACAATTATAAGACCGACAGCCAACATGACCATCGCCAAAGTCGGTAAGCGCGGATGCTTGGTCATCCCTGCGAAGGAGAGAAAGGAGGCTGAAATTCAAGGGGGCGATTACGTCGAAGTCCTCGTCAAGGGGCCTGGGCTGCTCATCATAAGGAAGGTGCCTAGCTTGAGGGAGGTTCAACGGAAGATGGCCAGCAGGCTTCCGCAATGGAGCGAGCTGGAGGGCGTAGCTGACGAGTTGCTGGAAAAGGAGCTGCAAGAGGGCGCTTAAGCCTTCGGCTATTTGTAGTTAAGGCCTTATGATGCGTCATCTTTCATACTGTAGGAGGCTTTAGGATTAAGCTGAGCAGCAAGAGCCCTTGTGAGCTTCAACTGCTTAAGCTGATGGATCTCGCTTAGCCTTGAGCTCGTACACACCTATATGATCCTTCTGAGGGGGGATTTTTCATATCGCTTGGGTGGGATAAGAGCTCCTCCGCCTTAGCTAAAGTCGTCTTAAGCAACTTATGACCATAGTTATCATAGCAATAAGCTAGGCATCTCCTAAGCCTATCCTCTTGACGGGGAGGCATTTAGCGTCAAAGTCCAAGGAGGTTCTATTAAGATGAACTTATGCTAGAAGTTGAGCTAGTTCATCTCTTCAAATCGCTTCACCAGATGTGAAGTATCTTCCTTATCTCGATTGAGTGTTGAATTCAAGCTCTGTCGTCTTGATGGCGGCCCTTAAGATGCAGCTCCTCAGGGATGGGCGATAAAGTCATGGTCTTCGATCCCATGGGAAATCGAAGAAAACGCTTATCATTAAGAACTGATAATGCCACGAGGGCTGAACGTGCCGAGATTCGTGTTGACGATCAAGTTGGGCGCTGAAGATTTGTCGATCGTCGGACGGGATACGCATACCAATCAAACGTTCTCCGCAACTCTAAGGCCTAAGGATGCTTGGGAGAGATTCTTCAAGGAGATCGAAAAGCACCCAGAAGTCGGTGTGAAGTGGGAGTGAATTCCTTCAACGGTTAGTATGTGAATGAATAAATCGAAACCATGTGAAAGCGATAAGCTTAAACCTCTGGAAGAATTAAAAGTTTCAACGTCCCTTATAACCTTTCAACCTTCTTCATGAGCTATTAAAAGTCACCTATGCAGGCTTTAGCGATGAGCGAAGGCCTACAAGCTTAGCCGTTCAAAGCCCTTAATAAGCCTAAGTCGAATACGCTAACGAGGCTGCTTACGATCGTAAAGTGAGCAAGCCCTTCGTTCATACGATTCTTTCGCAAAGGCCTTATGTAATAAAAAGTTTATATGTAAGAGATTCTTTACATAATGATCGAGGATCGTTGGTGGGCGAGCTTGAAGGCGAGAAGGTGGTGAAGGCGTTGAAGGCGTTGGCCAACCAAGTAAGGCTGAGGATGATCGCCTCGCTTTGCGAGGGGCCGAAGAACATCTACACGTTGGCCAAGGAGCTCGATCTTCCCTACCCGCTCGCTCACCTTCACCTAAGTTATTTAAAAAGGCTTGGCCTAGTGAAGGAGGTGGAGGAGAAGAAGAGGTCCGGAGGGCTTCCGACGGTGAAGTATTACGTGCCGTCGGACTTTAAGCTCGTTTTAACGCCTAAGAGCATTCAAGAGCTCTTCAGGAAGGAAAGGAGGTGATATATGATGGGGATGTCCGCTTTAACCGCCCTTTGCGTAATATCCATCGGGTTCGGAGTTCCAGCTATTTGCGTTTACTCCTCCATACATTATGGATTTAACTTCATCGTTGCAGGCATCATCTCTGCATTAGCTGTAATAGCATCAGGAGCGCTTGCGTTCATAAGCGTCGTCCTCAGCCCTGAGGAGGCGATCGACGAGCAGTTGAAGCCATCTGAAAGGGAGAAGCTGATTATGATGCGAGCTCATCAACGTGCTACCCTTGAAGAGCTTGACGATATAATCGTGATACTTAGGGAGATTCGTGATGCGTTGAAGGCTGTGCAGGAGTAATGAGGTGAAGCATTGGAGAAGAGGGAGCTTAAGTACCTTAAGCTTTCAGATGAAGAGGCCGTTGAGGAGATGGGGAAGAGGTTGAAGGAGATGAAGGCTTTGCTAATAGAAATTAGGGATTTATTAAAGTCCGCAGGAGGCCTTGAGTGAGGCGGGAGTTTGAGCGGAGAGGAAAGGATGAGGGAATATGAAAGAAGGCTTCGTGAAACGGCCATTCCAACGACTCGCATAAGCGGCTCAGGAAGGGTGCACGTCGAAGGGATAGGCGACATTCGCATAGCTGGCTCAGGCTTAGTCTCATCCGAGGAAATAAGGATTAGCGGTAGCGGAAGCTTACCTGGCGGGATCAAGGTCAAAAGGATAGATTGTTCCGGGGCTGTTTCCGCAAACGGCGACGTAGAGGCCGAGGAAATGGAATTCTCCGGTTCAGCATCCATAGCGGGCGACGTTAAAGCGACTTCGCTATCCGCGTCAGGAAGCATTTCGGTCGATGGAGATGTAAGGGGCTCATCAGTAGATACCTCCGGCTCTTGTCGGTTCGGCGGAAGGGTTGAGCTTGAGGATACGCTACGCGCTTGTGGCTCCTCAAGATTTTCAAACGACGTAAAGGCGAAGAACGTCGTAAGGCTTGAAGGATGCTTCAAAGTAGAAGGAAAGGTTATTACCGGCGATTTCGAGGCCGAGCTCGTCAGGTCGGAGTCGCAAGTGCGAGGTGGCATAGAGGCGGTTAACGTGAACGTCAGAAGAGGCGAAAGGGTAGGGCGTTTTAAACTATTCGGCATTCGCATCCCGCTTTACAAGGTTATCTACGAAGGAAGGCTAAGCACGACCGATATAGCGGCTAAAGGGAACGTCTACTTGGAGAATGTCTCCTGCGAGAACGTATGCGGAAAGGACGTGACAATAGGAGAGGGCTGCCTTATAAGGGGGAAGGTTAAGTACTTTGGGTCGATTTCGGTTCATCCGACGGCGAAACTTGCAAATCCGCCTGAGAGGATCGAGGTTAAGGAGTAGCCGTTAAGTGAAGGATGATGGGCTACGCGTTTGCAACGTTTGAACTTGGTAAGAATTACGGTAAGGCGTGGGGGCTTAAGGATGCGACTTTTCACGTAGAGCAAGGAAGGCTTGCAGTCCTCGTAGGCCCTAATGGCGCGGGAAAAACGACTACGGTAAAGATGCTCGTCACCGTCCTTAAGCCGTCAAAGGGAAGGGCTGAGGTCCTTGGTATGGATGTCGTTAAGGACTGCAAGAGGATAAGGAAGAGAATAGCTTACTTTCCACAAGGCTTTATGATGAACTTGAACCTTACGCCTGAGGGATACATTAAGTGGAACCTAATGGCAAGGGGGTTTCCTCTTTCAGAAGCTAAGCTTAAGGCGGATGAATGGGTGAAGCTCATGGGCCTTCAATATTGTAGAAATAGGGCCGGTTGGACGTTAAGCGGAGGGGAAAGACGTAAGGTCGTCGTAGCGACAGCTCTTGCATCCGATGCTGATGTAATCTTCTTAGATGAGCCAACAGCAGGGTTGGACGTAGAAAGTCGACATGTAGTGTGGAGGCTTGTAAGGGATATAGTTGCTAAGGGTACAACGATTTTGTTAACGACCCATGATATGAAGGAAGCTGAGATGATAGCTGATGAAGTCATAGTAATTAATGAGGGGAAAGTCTTAATTAAGGATGCCCCTCAAAACTTGATTAAGTCGTTGTCTCATCGTTACAAGGTTGCAGTTAAGAAAGGCTCATTTAAATCTGGCTTCTCTTCCATATACTCGATCGATTTAGGCGATAGGCTTATAATTTATGCAAATGATAGCCGTGAGGTTGAGGGCTTAATTTCAAGGCTTAATGATCCTTCTAGCATAATATCGATTGATAGCGTAGGACTTGAGGATGTTTATCTTCATCTTATCCATGGAGGGTAATAAGTAATGATGGAAAAAGTTAGGCAGATTTTAGGGGTAGCAGCTATAGAATCCGCATGGGTTAGAAGACAACCGTTATGGATATTTCAATCCTTAGTCTTCGTGATCGGATTGATCATGACGTTGTTTGCTTGGGGAGGTGAGGCTGCGCTAAAGAACTTAATGGTTGCTTACCTCGTTATCGGGGGCTGGAGCATAGGTCTAAATACTATCGGACAGATAATCGGATGGGGAAGGATCAATTTAACCTATGAGTTTTTCGTCGCATCGCCTGTAACGTTACCGATATACTTTGCTGGAGTAGTCGTAGGCATTATGCCTTACTTATTGATCCAAGTCGTACCGGCCTTCGTAATAGCCGCCATACTTAACGTTAACTTCTCCATGTTTGCTTTATTACTTCCGCTTTCGGCGACTTCGCTTCTCATAGGAACTTTTACGTCGCTTTCGATAATCCTAAGGTTGAAGAATCCGACGAATATATCTGCCATAACTAACCCGCTGTTAACCTTCTTCACGTTTTTACCTCCGGTTTACTATCCGTTGACGGCCTTGCCATCGATGATAAGGCCTATCGTCATCGCCATACCAACGGTCTCGCTCATGGAGGTCGGGCGGTGGTCAGCAGGCGTGCCGATCGGCTGCGACCTAACGCTATCATTGACATCGTTCGCATCTTGGTTAATCTTGACGATAGCATTGGTTGTCAAAAAGCTTAAATGGGGCTTGGAATAGGATGTTCTCCTTGAACTTGTTAATCATAGCGCTTGAGAGGTTAAAGCGCCGAAGCCGTTAAATCCGTAAGTTTAGTTGAGGTTTATCGTGACAAGGAAAACATCGAAGCCTTATATAAGACCTGAGGATGGGTTATCAAAATCATGACGTAGTTGGCGGACGCATATGGGGGTTAATTTGCAGCTTTTGGGTTTACAAGCGATCCCTAGGCTCGCTAAGAAGTTTAACGTAAAGTTAGAGGGCTTCATGGCCTTATCCGATTTATACGGGCGTACTCCAGAGGGATTTCAAGCGGCTTATAAGGATTGTGGGAAAATTCTCAATCGATTTTTCGAAGAATTCCACGTTTCTTGGTGGGATGTTTATTTGAACTCAGACATAGGCATGGAGAGGATGGCGTTAGCTAAGGAGATAGGCTTGAAGGAAGGCGATGTGGTATTAGACGTTGGCTGCGGACGTGGGTACTTTACTATTGCAGCTGCAAAGCTCGTTAAAGAGGTTGTAGGCTTAGATATCATGGATGGAGGAGGTCGATACGGATGGTGGAGCAACTTTAAGGAAGCAATCGTTGAGCTGAAGCTAACGGATAAAGTTTCCGGTTTGAAGGCTGACGCCCAAAGCGTTCCGTTAAAGGATTGCTCAGTTGATAAGGCTGTAGCCGTGCACTCCATTAGAAACTTTCAAGATGAACGAGCCATTCAAAACGCTATGCGTGAGATGAACCGCGTTATATCTAAAGATGGTGAAATGGTAATAGTTGAAAGCATACCTATCGCTAGAAACAAGGCCCAGGAAGCACATTTAGCCCTATATAGATGTAAGTGTAAGTATAGTAGCGGCGACCTTTTCTACTTTACACAAGAGGAGCTCTTAGAAATGCTTGAAAAAGCGGGACTTAGAGGGGCCGATAGCAAGGTTATCGATTATAACTTAAGCGCAACGCCGCCGATCTTCTACCTTAATGCTTCACTTTTAAAGGAAGAACGAATTAAGGATGCTCAAATGGAATATGATAAGGCAATTGATTTGATAAAGAGACATGGAGAGGTCTCTCCGCCAGCTGTTATCATTAGAGTAAGCAAATCTTAATACTCATTAAATGATGCTCTTTTTAAATGCTAATGAAGATTATCAATGGAGAAATGTGTTTGTAACAGCTTTTTATCCAATCATGATTTCTAGCTTAAGTTCGTGGATTGCTTTTAAGTTAAGACCGCTTAGAACTCAGCTTGAAATAGATGAATCGAAAATTTAAGCCTAATTCAGCCAACTTAGATTAGCGAAAACCATATAAGTCACGGATAAGATCTTCAAAAAATGTTCGGCTTGGAAATCTGGGGAATATTACTCGCCATCCTTGGAATTGCGCTGACTATTTACCTCACTCATAGGGAAACGTTGAAAACAATCCGGAAGATGGATCAGCACTTTGCTGAGGCGCTTAAGGCGTTTAGGGAAGGGATTCAGATAATACATCAGGATATAGTTCATTCTCAACATAAACTTGAGGCAGAGATTAAGCGATCTAAAAAGGATCCTCTAACGACCTAGATCAGCTGCTTAGAGGCCTCGCTTAACCTTCCTTTCGCATCAGCTAAGCGGTTGACGTTAAGCGATAGACGCTTATCGCTTAACGGA
>WUQV01000257.1 GCA_009889585.1 Candidatus Bathyarchaeota archaeon
GCACATCTAACTTAAATTATCTCAAACTCTATCGGGACCTTCTTAGGCTTAGGACCTTCAGGCGTGAATATTATGTCCCATGCGTCTATTTCAGACCTGCCTATTATTAAGTCTACGTCCTCCCTCATGTTTTCTGCTACCTCGAACACAACCCCGCCAGGCACTTCAACACCTTGAAACACAACTTCAACCCTACAATATCCAACGATCCTCAGTTTTCCCTCTTTATCTGCAGTCCTTAGCTCGTAAGGCTTAGCTATTGGTATAAAGCTCCCTAGATCATCAGAAAGCCTCTTCGAAATGACACTTCTACTAGCGCCAGTATCAATAATGCACTTAAGCTTCATGCCCTTTTCCTTATACCTAACCTCAACATCCGCTAACGCTTGCTCCACCTTCATCTCCTTTTCCATCCTAAGTTGCTTCTTATAGCTTAAAAGCTTTTCCATAAGTTAAGGCCTTGAGCTTAAGCACCTTAAGGCAGAATGGACCCGCAAAAGTCTTATTTTAAAAAGCCTAAGGCGGTTGCCCTTAAGCCGAGCGCTGTTGTATAGGCGAGGATTCTCCAACGATGCTTATTCAACCATTGAGGTTCATTCCTTATATCACTAGATCGCGACCCTTTAGGTAATGAACACTTGATGGAGACTAAATTAAGGTGAAAAACTCAGATTTACGCTTAAGCATTGAACGAGCCTTATCGTTCTTCCAATCGCGATCTTTAATCCCGATGAGAATTCAAAGGAACCGTTAGAAGTTAACCTTATATAACGCCCGTAGCCGTTTCTCTCGCCTAGGGGTGACGCTTATGGGGGAGGAGAGGGAATACGTCGGCCCTCCTCCAAGGGTCCCGTTGGAGAGGGTTAATGCTTACACGTGGATGATACCTCAGACGTATAAACGAGGGATGAAGGTCCCTGGAATAGTTTATGCTGATGTGGAATTATTAGAGAAGATGAAGTCCGATCGTACGCTTGAGCAATGTGCTAATGTAGCTCATTTAATGGGGATTTATAAATATTCTATAACGTTGCCAGATGGACATGAAGGATATGGATTTCCAATAGGAGGAGTTGCAGCTACTGATTATTATGAAGGAGTA
>WUQV01000258.1 GCA_009889585.1 Candidatus Bathyarchaeota archaeon
AGAGATTAGACCCTCGCTGGCTGCAATCCCTCTATCGCCGTTCACATATGCCTTAAGAAATTCCATCTGTAAGCTCGGGGGGACGTTAAAGACGATTTCCGGTACACGTTTCCTCTTAGCTCCGCTCGAAACCTTTATGACGTCACGAAGGAGCAGGAAAGCCTCTTTATTGTTAATCGAGACGACTACGCCGTCAGAATTTCTCCTTCTTCTTACGGTAGGGAGTACTCCGAAGAGCTCCTTCGTGATTTCGATAATATCACGAATTATATGCGTCTCCTTTGAGTTCAGCTCAAAATGGACCCTATAACTTTGCTTGCCCGGCTTCTTCCCGAAGTGCAGGTAACCCTCAGCTATGTAGTATCCGAGAAGCCGCATTAACCCTTCGTCCACTTTTATCGTTCTGCCAGAATGGCTGACGATTTCTGTAATGCTATCGCCGTTCGCAGGCATCCTAGACGGTATAACGACGTAATCGTTTTCGCCAATCTTCGATGCCTTTTTCGTTTTTATCTCTCCGTCTTCAAAAACGAAGATGCTGTGATCGTCCGTGACCGTTATGTTCCTCCCTGTCTGAAGATGTATTTTGATCATCCTTCCCCTATATTTATGTCTATACACGTAGCTGATGGGGGACCATTCTAGCCTTCCGGTTTCGCCATTATAGGATAAACATTCGAGGTTGTTCACAGGTACGAAGAAATCGAATTCGTCCTCACCGTAATAGCGGTCTACCAGTTCTCCTATACTAACGATCTTGATGACTCCTTTTTCCTTTATTATGATCGGCTCCTCGCGGGCTATGCTAGTCCCCCTGCCTGACGTGTAAAGACCCCTCGGGGCTATCCTAGCGACGTATTGAAGGAGCTGGCTATTATGAACTACTATCCCCTCGGCAATGAAGTTGTGAGTTTCGTCTACCTGTAGGTCGTATACCCATTCCTCGACGGATCCCACCTTCCTAACGTCTACGACTCGATCCCAGAAGATATCGGATGCCGCAAGCATTTTAAGACGCCTTACTTGGGATATCGTTTCCTCATTTAACATGTGTTTGCATATATTCTCTAGAGCCTTCTTCGTCTCTTGAAGTCGTGTAGATCGGAGTTTTCCATGCTCATATTGGCTGATTAAAGTTTGACTTACTCCCATCATGGAGGCGAGTTCGTCTTGAGGGATCTTAAGTGCCAGCCTAGCCGCCCTTAAGCTACGCCAATCGTTAACCGACTCCTTTATCTTAGGGATATCGATTAAACGTTTGTTAAAAGCTTCTGCTATTCGTCTAAGGGACGTTGGCGGCGGCCTCTTAGCGCCGCTCTCGTAATGTTCGAGGGAAGTTCTCGGAACCCCGCACTCCTTCTGGTACAGACGTAAGGTCGATCGTAGCCGCCTTATGACGTTATGAACGTTTGGGATCACGTCCACGTTCGGGTTAAAGGCCTTCCTCGAAAGCAATTGCTTTTCAAGCCTTTCCCTTTTCTTCGGATGTAGGAATCCAATGCTCCTTGCATATTTCTCTAAGTTTTCACTGTATATTCCAAGGCGATGATATGTCTTACCTTCAACAACCTTTCTTCCGATATGAGAGATTATGCCAAACCTAAGGAGGAGGAGTTGAACTTGTCTTACTAGCTTCCCGCTTGCCGATGTTAATTCGATACTCCTATTCCTTTGACTAATCGTAGCGTCACAAT
This sequence comes from Candidatus Bathyarchaeota archaeon, assembly GCA_009889585.1. Lineage (GTDB taxonomy): Archaea > Thermoproteota > Bathyarchaeia > Bathyarchaeales > WUQV01 > WUQV01. Next base: position 1,695 of record WUQV01000258.1, read on the forward strand.
CGAAATACGCCCTGAGGAGATGGGTTATTTCCTCATCAGAGCACCTTGTAAGGACTTCAGGGATCTCCTTCCTTTCGGAGCCCATGAAGAGGCTCGGAGCTAGGCTTTTGAGGAACCTACCGACTTCAACTGAAGTGACTTGTACTTCCTTTCCAACGTGTGAAGGTGGGGCATATGGCCTTATGCCGAAGACGTCCTCGAAGCATGTCGCAAAATCTTCCTTCAGAGCCGCATCGCTGTTTGTGAGCACTACTTGATACGTCGTTTCACCCTCGCGGCAATATCCATCGCCTAACAGGTAACCGATTATCCTGCATAGCTCCGGGGAGGTTCTTAGGGGGATGGGTATATGATGGGCGTTCGTAGCTCCCCTATCGATGAGCGCGCTAAGAGCCTGCGGCCTTCCATTCACCCGAAGCCTACGTGGAGTTGCTATGTAATCTCCAACCCTCAGCCTTTGAGCTTCAATAGGGACTATCATCCCGTCCTTAATCGTGAAGAACGGATGAGTGGGGGTGACTAATATTCGCTTACCCGTTCCTGTTAGTACTTCATAAAGGTATTGAGGGGAGGATCTTTTCCATACGGCTGAGCAAACCTCTTCACCCAGCCTTCCATCTAAGCCTAACGAGGTCACAATATGATTTATTTTCTTATAGTACCCATCCTCAATCCGAGTCGCATCACTATCAAGGGCGGAGTTCACTATCTTCTCTATCTCTGTTATCGTACCATCTGCTAATACTACTAATGTATCCCCTATCACACACTTGCCAGTGCCTGGGTCTCCAACGAGAAGAGCGTTCAATTCGCCTCGAATAGATATGTCCGGAAGGGTTTTTGGAACACCTCCGAAAAGGAGGTACATTATGGCCTCCTTTAGGTGATCGTAGCCGTATATCGATGGAGCTATCGACTTGACGATGATTCTATGGACATCTGGGTTCCTAGCTATCTTGAGGATCTCCTGTTCTTCCTCAGGCGAGATAGAGATGGCCTCGGGCTCCTTCCTTAGGACATCTATGAAGTTCACGTCGAGGTGTAACGTAAAAGCCCGAAGCCTCCCGGCCCTCGGAAGGGATGGCGCCGTCGCTCGTACGATCCCGACGATCGAAACGTGATCGCCAGGCCTCGCCACGTTAACCAAGTCCTTACCGACGAGCTTCAGGCTTAAGGAGCGCGGAAGCTGGCCGGGCGGAAGGTCCTCAGGCCTCTCTTGAACGCGAAGCTCTTGGGAATCGACGAACGTGGACTTCTCCTGTATAAAGTCAAACGTCCTTCCGTCGCAAGAGGGGTTGCGGCACCTAGGCGGAGCTGTTAAGAACGTCCCCGTTTGATCGACGTAATCTATTTCATCGCATCTTTTGCACTTAAACGCAGCTTGAACGACCATGGGCCTTATGGAAGTAGCTCTAACGACGATCCCTTCTACCATGACGAGTTTTCCTACGTGCTCAGAACCGAGGGACCTAAGCGGAGTTGCCTCCGGCAAGCCCGTTACGCGAACGTTAACGCCGCATTCCTTTATGCGCTCGGCATACTCCGGATCTTCCATTTGAAGCTGTGCGTAAGCCGCTCGATTGGCGTGTTGTAAGTACTCATCGGGATTCTTCAATAAGTTCCTAGCTAACTCGACGTCTTCAGCCATGAGGTCCTCGAAATTTAAGACGAGGGAGGTCCTACCTTCGACAGCCATCCTGGAGAGGCGCTCTCTATACTTTTCAAATTTGAAAAAGCCTTGAAATGCCGTTTGAACGTCAATTGTAGATTCGTTCATCGATTCATCTACTCCAATATCTTCCTTTTCCACTCGTCTATAGCAAAACGTAAGGCCTTGTAAAGCTCTTGTTCTTCCTTCGTCAAGCTCTGTAAAAGCCTATCAACTTGAGCTGAAGCGGAGGCTAACGATATTATTTTCCTCAACCTAATGTTAACTAAGTCCTTTGATAATTGTAAAGCTCTTTCATACTCCTTCATCTTCTCGGGATTATTCATAGCACTCCTTCTCAATGAACCAATATAACGCCTTAACCTTGGATAAAAGTCCCAAGGCAAAGGAACCATTAGCTTAGGCGGTTGAACCCCCTCCTTCCAATGCATCTTGCTCAACTTCGTCAAATCGAATTGCTCCATCTCTAAAGGCCTTATAACGCCAGCCCTCTCCAATTCCTCGATCGCCCAACGTCGAACTTCGCACTCCCCCCTTTCCACGAGCGATTCCGCCTTCAACCCAGCTAGCTTAACCTCCGGATAACCTTTGATGGCAACGGCTTTGATGAATGAGTTCTCAAAGGCGAAGTCTACGTCTTCTATCGTCGCAAGAACCTTTTCTAACAGCCCGTTCACGTCGATTCCATTAGAAGAGGGAGGGGCTCCCTCAAATATAATTTCTCAGCGAGGTTAAAGGACGAGCCACGGGCCTGAAGCCGGAAGCCTGCCAGACTTTCGATTCCCTCAGCGGGATTCGTTGAAAGAAAGCGAAAGGCGTTAAGCAACTTTATATTAACTTTCTTTCGATCCTCTCAGCGAGATTTCCTATTCCTTTTCGGGCCGCTTTAGCTTAAGAAGGCCGTCGCTTCAAGAGGCGCGGCTTGCGAAGCTCCTACGTCGAGCTCC
>WUQV01000259.1 GCA_009889585.1 Candidatus Bathyarchaeota archaeon
TAGCTTCAATGGTCGCCGAATGCCTCGGCATAACGCCGACCAAGGTTATCGCTAGGACGGAGCTCATGTGCGCATCTGGCCAAGCGGCCATTCGATACGCTTGGGCTTGCGTGGCGAGCGGAATGGCCGATGTGGCAATGGCCTTCGGCGTTGAGAAAATGTTCATGCCAGACATGGCCGAGGCCCAAACGAACATGGCTTGCGTTCTCGATAGGGATTGGGATGGCGTAAACGCCCTTTCGGCCCCTCCTTTCTTCGCGATGGTGGCGCAAAGGCACATGTACGAATACGGCACTACGAAGGAGCAAATGGCGTTAGTATCCGTCAAGAACCGTCGTTACGCCTCCATGAACCCATTGGCTCAATTTCAAAAGGGGGTAACGATAGAGGACGTGTTTAAATCGCCTATCGTAGCGCCTCCGCTTAACCTATTGGATTGTTGCCCTATTACCGATGGAGCCGCTGGCGTCATCTTAGTACCAGCTGATAAAGCTAAGGAATACACTGACGCGCCGATGTACATAATAGGATCAAGCCAATGCAGCATTGGGAACGCCATAAATAACTTGGCCAGCTTAACGGATTGGGTTCCCCTTCGCTTAGCGGTGAAAGAAGCCCTTAGGACGGCGAAGATATCCTTAGACGATATCGATATAGCCGAATTACATGATTGCTTCACCATATCGGAGGTCATAGAGTACGAGGCGTTCGGTTGGTGTGAAAAAGGAAGGGGAGGAAAATTCATAGAGGAAGGGGAGCCTTACGTAGGCGGCAAGGTGGCCGTCAACCCAAGGGGAGGGTTGTTAGGATGCGGCCATCCGCTTGGAGCAACGGCCATCCTTCAGGCCATCGACATCTTACAACAGTTCAGAGGGGATGTGCCGAGGGGCAGGCACGTTAACGGCGCTAAGGTAGCCGTCGCTCACAACTTAAGCGGCCCTGCGAACGTCCATAGCATCATCGTTTACTCAAAGGAGTTGAGGTGAAGATGACGTTCGAAAGGGTAAAAAGGCCTGAGGTAATTAAGCTTCCGACTATGCTTGACTTTTATCCATTAGAAGATGAAAGGCATACAAGGGTCAGTTTGTTCTTTAAATACTTACGTGATGGTCGATTTATGACGACAAAATGTAAAAGATGTGAAAAGCTCTTATGGCCTCCAAGGGTTGTTTGTTCGACTTGTTTATCTGATGAGCTTTATTGGGTGGATTTAGGGGTTGAAGGAGAGCTTTACGCTTTTACGGAGGTAAGGTTAGGCGCTCCATTGGGCTTCGTTCAAGACGTCCCGTTTTGCGTCGGAATCGTGAAGATCTCAGGGCTGTTAATATCCGCTAGAATAGACGGGGCGAAGTATGAAGACCTTAGGATAGGGGATCGCGTTAAGCTTAAGGTCGTCGAGCTAGAGGACGGTCGCGTGTTCTATAGGTTCGTGAAGGCCTAACCATTATTTAACCTAACGACAGATGGCTTCTATCCCTACTTGAATGCCCTTAAGTTAACGTCTTTCGTCCTCGGAACTCGTTCGACGATGGCTAGCCTATAGTCATCGGGCTCTAAGGGCGTCAGCCTAGATCCGGCGAGGGCTCCTATCATAACTACGTTCATCACCATCGGGCTGCTCGGCTTCAACCGCCAATTCGACCACGTTTAACGTCCAAAGGCGTTTACAAACGCCCTTTAACCTCGCGAGGACCCCTCTACGTTAGGGTTCTCTAGCCCTAAAGAGGACGTCGATCGGGTAAAACGGGCCTGACGTTAACGATGGCCGAGCTCTTCGGGTTTAAGTATGAAGCGCCGATGCGAACGGCTTCAACTGGCTGAACCCTAAAGGACGTGAGCCTTCCTCTGGGGAAGATTGGAGCTAGCTTCTCCCTTCTGATTCTGTCGCACCTCATGGGGGAATTAAAAGATGAAAATCGTCATCCCTTCTGACAAGGCATTTGAATTTAGGCCTCATCTCAGGAGAATTGAAAGACGAGGTGAAACGAGGATTTAATGTCTTAACAACATCTCAACTATCGTTAAAAGAAACCTCCCCACTTCCTTAAGGTAGCTGCTAAACATCATCCTAGCTACATCCGACTTGACTTGATGAGGTTCCAACTTTAACGTCATCTCCTCTTTTTCAATCTTCCCATTCTCATTTACATAAAAAGTCGTCACAAGTTTCATATCCTTATGTTCCTTTTCTAACTCAGCTTCCATTAGCATCCAAGTAGGCGGCTTAACTTCAGTTAATTTCGATACTTTAAACATTCCCTCTTTACGTACTTCCCTCCTTACAAGCCGATACAATTCAAGCTTCTTAACGTTCAAGCCGAAGTTTTTAGCGAAGTTCATGATAGCTTTTGAGGCTTCCTCTTCAGAAGGAGGGTTTTTACTATGAAACGAGCGCATGAAGCTTTCCCATAAGATATCCACCCTTGCGATCAATTTGTCTACCTCATTAGGAAGAATCCTTAGATCTTCTAATGACTTATCTACCCGACCCAGTTTATATCCAGCTATGTAGATTAAGATGGCTATGGAAGTTAGCCCTGAAACAAACCCTATAAGGGTCATCAAATCGACTTGAACCATTATCCTCCTTAAGGCCTTGATAGAGGAGCTATATATAAGGCTTTACCAATTAGAGCGGCGCTTATATTAAGGTGCAGATTTGCAATCAAGCTGAAAGAAAGCTGAAGATAATGCTTTTAGTGAATTCTTGGGCGATTCAAAGCCCTCGAAGGGATGCTTAAGAAACAAATGGATGATGTTGGCCTCAGGCTTCATCTTAAGCGCAACAGTAATAGGCGGACTGCTTTTGCTTACAGCTATAGTCATAGGGACGGCTAAAAATGGCTAAAGGCCGATAAAGGTAGAAAGTGCTGGGAATTTTTCGACAGCTTAAAGTTAAGGATTAAAAGGCCTACACCTAAACTTAGGGCTCAACGTTATGAGCGGAGCGGGGGCGTGGCAACGATCGACCCAGGGCTGGCCATAGCCGTAGTCGGGGCGGCTTTAACGCTTACGATGGGGCTTACGTCCATATACAACGGCAGGAAGACGAGGGAGCTCATCAGGGAGGAGGAGAGGCTGACGAGGGAGCTCATAAAGGAAGAGTCGAGGTTAATGAGGGAGCTGATGGAGGAGGTGACTAAGTCAACGCAGGAGTTGATCAAGGAGGAATCGAGGTTAACGAGGGAAATCCTAGATCGAATGGATAAGAAGTTGGACGCGATTCATAACGCATTAGTCGCCATGCGTTAATATGTAGGCTATAAAGCTTTCGGGAATCGGGGTAGCCATTCAACATCCTACGCAACGACGTTAAATCTTCCAATACCTTCCCTGGAAGTTCTTAACCCTCCTTATAACGTCCTCGACCTTTCTCTTCACGTATTCATTTTTCGCAGGCGGATCGTACGGATCGCTTATATCTACGCTAACGTCTGCGAGCTTAGCGGTCACGAGGCAGAAGGCCAAGGTCGATGCCCTTAAGTCGTAACCTCCTCCGAGGACCGAGAGCAACTTGCCTTCGCACGCCCGCTCCGCCATGCTTGTGACGACGTCAGCCATCGCCGCGTACCCCTTCATCGTGAGGTTAAGGTTGGCCAACGGGTCGGCGAAGTACGTATCGGCTCCGAATATCCATAACAGGACGTCCGGCTTGAACTGCTCTACGATCGGCCTTACGATTTCATTAAAAGCCGTGAGGTATCCTTCGTCCGACGTCCTTGGGGGCAGCGGGATGTTTACGTTATAACCCTCGCCTTCTCCAGCGCCAACCTCCTCAACGAAGCCTGTGCCGGGGTACAAAGTCCTCGGGTCCTGATGGATCGAGACGTAAAGCACGGTCGGATCCTCGTAAAATATCTCTTGAATGCCGTTTCCGTGGTGAGCGTCACAATCGAGGATGACAGCCCTCTTCACGTAGCCCTTGCGTTGTAAGCATCGTACGACTATGGCGTCTTGATTAAAGTAACAAAAGCCGAACGAAAACCCCACGTGCTCCTTTGTAGCGTGATGGCCGCCGAACGCTACGCATTGAACCATGGCGTTCGCTTCACCGCTCAAGACCTTTAAGGCGGCCTCGAGAAAGCACCCGGCTTGTAGCTTCGCCATTTCGTACGTGCCGATGGGGACTGGCGTGTCAGCGTCCAAGAGCCCTCCTTTTAAGCTAAGCCTTTTGATCAGGCTTAGGAGGGACTCGTCGTGAACCGCGAGTATGTCCTCATCGTCTACTGTTGCGTCCGTCTTCAAGACCTTGACGTTCGGGAGCTTTAACAAGCCCTTCTCCTCCAAGAGCTCGAAGTAACGCCTTAACCTCTCGCTCCTTAATGGATGGCCTAGGCCGAAGTCGTGCTTGAGCAACTTATCGTTATGGGCTATGATTAAGGACCTCATCGACGCCTTATTCCTCCCTTACGAAGGCAATAAATTTAACGTCGGCCTTCGAAAATATACACTAACGGCGGCCCGGCGGACGCGAGTTGTTGCTTACAATCTTGGCGGCTGTGCTATTCGTTAGCGCGATATCGCTTATCTGCGCCCCGTTGATCCTAGTGAAGGATAAGGCGTTCGACGCGATCGTTTTCCTCTTCGTCAGCTTCGCAACCGGCTTGTTATTAGGGGCTGCGTTCTTCCACTTGTTACCTGAGTCGATTCACCTCTTAGGTGAAGCGAACGCATTCGCTTACACGATCGTCGGGATGTTAATCTTCTTCATCTTAGAGCGTTACATTAGGTGGAGGCATTGTCACGTTAGGGCGTGCGAAGCCCATCCATTCGCATACTTACAATTGCTCGGCGATGGAGTCCACAACTTCGTCGACGGGATGTTAATAGCGGCTAGCTTCCTCATCGGAGGGCTCGACCTAGGCGTGCCGACGACGTTAGCCGTAGTAGCTCACGAAGTCCCACAAGAGTTAGGAGACTTCGCCGTGATAGTGAGTGGAGGCGTTAGGAGGGCTAAGGCTTTGGCTTATAACTTCGCGTCCGCGCTAGCGGCCATAGCTGGCGCCTTAATCGTGTACGTTTCATCGGGCCTATTCGAGCCTCTTATCCCGCTGTTGATTCCGATAGCCGCTGGCAACTTCATCTACGTAGCTGGCTCCGACCTCGTCCCGGAGCTTCATAAGGAGGTGGACGTTAAGCGATCCACGGTACAGCTCGCTCTCTTAACAGCTGGCCTCGCCCTTACATGGGCCTTGAACGTCTTCGTTCACGCTTAAGAGAGGCGTCTTCAAACGACTTCGAGAAAGTTCATCTGATTATGAAGGAGGTCGATAAGCCTCCCGACGACCTTGAAGGTATTAAATCTCCCCTATTGGCTCGTAAGTCTCGATTTTTCCTCCCACCAGCCTTAGCTTACCTTCTCCATGAAGTCGTTCCCTAAGATAACGTCCTCGGCCAGCCGATCAGCAACGCACGGCGTTATCCAAAGCCGAGCCTCAAGCTCAAGTAGCTCTACGTATAATGGTTCATCAGCTAAGAGGGCCTCCACAAGCCTATCGTCCGCAGTTCTCGCTCTCTTCTTAACGTCGGTTAATTTGATCTTAAGCTCATCGGCTAGGCCGCCTCTTATCCAAGTCCATCGGCTACCTGTATCGAGCATCCCCTCTTTCTCGATAACCTTTCCAGTCATCGTCCTCATCCTAACTTTCCGCTTTACGACCATCGTCTATCTTGAGATGCCCATTGGCGCTTAATCTCCTTTTTACGCTTAGGGAAACCTAGTTTTCTTCACAGCTGGCTTCAAGACCTTGTTAGAACGCATTAAGCTACCGCGTTGGATCTCAGAATTAAAATTGCAGCTATGGAGCGAGCCTGACCTGGGGCCAGCGGATTTGACCTATCCGAGTTCAGGGCGTATTTGCTAAGCTGGCGGCCGACAGCTATAATGGGTGTTAAAACTGAACTAAGACAACGATCCGCCGATGCTCTCAACCCATGGGACGCCGTGACCGAGATCACAAACCGTGTAAGGATCGTAGGCTCCTAAGCGTAGTTTGACGGCCTGTTGTTAGGCCTATATGCGGCGCAGGGGGATGAAGTCGGAAGGGATTCTGGCTCTTCAACCCGAGGCTTCATCATGTTGAGTTCTAAGCCGTGTTAAGCGGCCCTCAGCTGGCCGTAAGGCTAGGCCGCGTTCACGATCTTTAACTCCCTTGAATATAAGCTATTGTATTAGGCGCGAAATAGCATTCGATAAAGGCTTTATGGCTCCTTCTTCATGTTTTGACGGACATGGTCGACCCGGAACTTGAAGAACTGCTCAAGGATGCTGAGGCCCTTTATCAAGAGGCCTTAAGGGACCTCGAAGCCGGAAGGATTAGAAAAGCAGCTGAAAACGCTTGGGGCGCTGCGGCAAGGGCGACCGATGCGTTATTGTATGCGCGCGCAAAAGTAGAGATCGTCAGGGGGCTTGGTAGGACGAGGGAGCTCTACAAACTGGCCAGGATGGACCCTGAAGTTAAAGCGCTCGGGTTGGTGAAGGAGTACAACGATAGGATGCTTCACCTTCACGGCAGTTGTTTTTATGAAGGGATCTATGAGATACCAGACGTGGATCTTGAGAAGTTAATCGTAGAGACGGGAAAGTATATAGAGAACGTCAAAAGGTTAAGTTTAAGCCTTTAACCCGTGGCAGGCTCGCCCTTCGTATGCTGGCTATGGCCAGTAGTTAAAGGCCTCTTTTATGGGTTTTAAGCCCTCCCTAATGCCACCCCTGAAGCGGTTAAAGCCCGATTACTGCGACACCCAACCTCGCTTATCTAACGAGTAAAATGAGGCGTCAAACGGAGCTTGATTCTGCGTTAAGATAACGAGAGGGGCTTGAAAGTAAGCTCGATGGCATGATAGCCCGGGGGAGATTTGAACTCCCATCGGCGGGGTCCAAAGCTCGCCGTGCTTGTCCGCTACGCCTAATGAAACGGTTCCGTAATAGATAGACTTAAATAGACATTGGAATACCTCCTCACGTCAGGAAGCGAGACGAGCTCTCGGAACAGGTGGTAGAAGGCGTTGAGAAGCTCGTATCAGGTTAGAGCGTATAACATTAAGCATAACTGCGATATAAAGGAGTTCTTGGAGGCGTATAGGTTATTGCTTCAAAGGGCGATAGATGAAGTTTGGGCGAGAATAAAGTGGATCGAGGAGCACGATAAACGAAGGAGGCTTATCCCCATAATCCCTAAAGATGGAGCGTTTAAACATCACGAGCTCAGGTACATGCTTTTAAATGAATGGCATTACTCGAAGCACTACGTTGATTCAGCGATAAAACAGGCATACTCCATAATAAAGTCTTGGAGAAGGAGCTACATCAAAGGAGAGAGGTCAAGGAGGAAGCCAACAGTTAGGAGGAAGTTCGTTAGGATAAAGGGGACTCTTTACAGTTATAGGGATGGTATCATAAAGGTTAGCATAAGACCTCATGAGGAGTATTTAAAGTTCGATATATCAAAGGCCTGGTTCTTAAGTAGAGCCAAAGGTGAAATGGGTGAGCTTGTCCTTAACGAGAAATATCTAACAATAACCTTCAGGGAGAAGGTAAAGGAGACGAAGGCCAAGGGCAAGATAGCATGGGACTTTAATGAAAGGAGCCTAGACGGCTTCAACCCGAAGTTAGGGTGGATTAGAATAGACTTAGCGAAGCTTTATCACATTCATAGAGCCTATGAGCTTAAGCGTAGAAGGCTTCAAATGATGGCTTCTAAGAAGCACTCCTTGAAGCGGGTATTAATCAAATACTCTAGGTGCGAAAGGAATAGAGCTAAAGACCTTATCCACAAGCTAACTACAGAGATCTCAAGGAAGTTCAATAGCTATGAACATGGGCTCGAAGCCTTAAAGAAGGAAGCAATGTTCACGAGATCAAAGGAACATAATAGAAATATAGCTAAGAGCGATTGGAAGATGATCCAAACATTTATGGTTTATAAGGCTAAGGTTCAAATCCTCAACCCAAAGAACTCCACCAAGAGGTGCTCCAAATGTGGGATGATGAATGCCCCGAAAGGAGCATTATACAGGTGCGAGCACTGCGGGTTGAGGATTGATAGGCAGCTTAACGCTGCGATAAACCTATACCTTCAGATGGAGGGTCTTTCTCCATCTCCGAAGCTCTTTAGCGAGCTGATGAAGGGATGGAGCGGGTTCACCCTGACGGGGGAAGAGGCTGATGAGGGCTTCGATGAACTCATGAGAAGCATAAGGCTGGTGAATACCAAGGGTTATGTATGTCTACCAAAGACTACTTAACTCAGAACCCATCGAGCTTCCCTCAAACCTTGTGAATGGCTATTTGATGTATCTTCTGATAAGGCCTTTCGTCTTTAACGGATATCGTTAA
>WUQV01000260.1 GCA_009889585.1 Candidatus Bathyarchaeota archaeon
AAACCGCCAGGATGAGTCCAACGGCGCAAAGCCTTGGGCGAACGGCGGAACCTCGTAAGCTTCCATGAAACACCGCTCTGGCGACAGACGGGTTGGACGAAACATGGAAGCCCCATGCGAAAGCGTGGGGAGGAAGTCACTTAAAGCTCGGCTTATAAAAGCTAGCCAGAAAACCTCGCGCTAAAGTGCGAGGATGAATGGCTGATACTGTTGAATTTAACGGATTACTCCCTTAGACGTCATTAGGTCCTCTAAAGAACTCTTGACGTAGTGCTGCTCGCCTATGAATTCAAACGCTAAGCTTCATCCAAAGGATTTACCACTTTAAAACGATTTTTCGTAAAGTTCCCTCGCTTCAACTACTTCAGCCGGGCGATCTAAGAGAACGATGTCCACGCCCTCCTTTCTAAACTCATCTAAAAGCCTTTTCAATAAAGCGCCTCCAATCCCTTTACGCCTATAATTCAAATCTACGATGAGATTAACGATATAACCAACCTTTGAAGCCTTTCCAACGTTCTAACATTTCCTCTGGTGCCTCCATAAAATGCCGAAGATAAATCAACTACTTTATCATTTTGTTCGGCTACTAAAAATCCAGAGGAGGAGTATCCAGCTATCGCGAAATCAGCTTTCAGTCATCAATACATACTTAAAGGCCATTTCCAAAACCCTTTGTATATCCTCGTTTAAACGAGCGGATTTTCACGATAATCTCCATCACCTTCACACGCTCATCTCTACGCTCGCTTAAGTTAACTTAAGTGCTTCAACTTCGCATTTAGCTCAAGGTTCCTCGCTGTCTTCCAAGACCTCCTCACGAAGTTCGGGAGCGAGCCATGCCTCTTAACGTACTCCTTTAGGAACCTTATCGTCCTCGGGTCCGTGACGTAACCAGATCCGACGTTGCCGTACATTTTGCTTAGCTCTCGAATGGATGCGTCCCTTTCGACCTTCGCTAAGATCGAAGCCGCGGCTACCACTACGTACTTCCTATCCGCCTTATGCTCCGAAATTATTTGGACCTCAAACGGCAGCGACTCGGCAATGTAGCGCTTGAATCGTTCAACAACGACGTCGGACGCATCGACGAAGGCTACGTTCGGCCTTAAGGCCTCGATGACCTTCGCCATGGCCTTTGCCTCCAATTTGTTTAAGCCTCGAAGCCTCCTATTGACGCCTACGGCTTCGTCGACTTCAACAGACGGGATCTTCACGACTTGCCATCCGATCGCCAACCCCTTTATCGACGTAACAAGCCCCTCCCTCTTGCGAGGCGAAAGGAGCTTCGAGTCCTTAACGCCGAGCTCCACTAACGTCGGCACGTCGTGATCGTGAAAGGCAACGCCAGCTACGACCAACGGCCCTAGGAACGAGCCCCTGCCGGCGTCGTCAACTCCCGCTACGATCATAGGCCTTCTCTCGTTAAAATCTGTAAAGCCCTTTCGATTATGTGCTCATGTAAGCGCTCGCGGTTCTCGAACGTGACTTCGATCACCTTGACGTTGGCCCCTTCGATCAAGGGATCCTTTATCTTATGATGAAGAGTTCCTAGGACCAGCTTGTCGCTTTCGATAGCCTTCCTCACGGCTTCCTTAAACGAAGGGGAGAATAGCTCCATGGGCCCTACCTCGTCGATGATTACGACGTCTGCGCTTCGAACGGCGCTCTTAATTGAGTTAACTCCGACGTCATTTAGATCCCTTAAGTTGACGCGATACTTGCCGACCCTAGGCCCATTTGGCTGTCGAACGTGCGAAAGCCAACCCTTCCTTCCTGTCGCTAAGTCGATGATCTCGAAGCCGACCCTTAACCCGCCCTCCCTCACCTCCCTGCTGACCATCCCCCCGATGGCGTAACCCCTCGCCCTTAAGCCATCGACCGCCTTTAACAACACGCTTGTCTTACCTATCCCCGGCCTCCCCGTTATGAATATGGCCCGCTTCAAGCCTCTCGACCTCCTTAAAGGGGCTTGATGCTTAAAACCTGTCGATGAATGATAAGGCGGTTCGACCTTCCGACGGAATGATCGAAGAAGGAAGTATCGCTAGATGGCGTTGGCAACTTCGACGAGCTAGCGATTTCAGATTAAATGATTTAACATGGACGGAGCTTGAGTTATCTAAGTCGAAGCTGGCTCTGCCTTAACGCGCTCATGTTAACCTGCTTAACATGGACGACATATTGATAGCGGCAACTCATCGCAAGCTTTCGGATTATTCAGGGGGTTGTTTGGAATGAGATCCCTTTATAAGCGAGCTCGTCTTAAAACCTCCTCAGGAAACGTTGATGCAAGT
>WUQV01000261.1 GCA_009889585.1 Candidatus Bathyarchaeota archaeon
GAGCTAGCTAAGGAGCTGGAGGAGCTCTTAGGTAAGCTTATATGAACCGCTGAACTACCCTAAATTGCATGGATCATTAGCGACCACCTCGTAGACCTTGTTTAAGTCACCGAAGTCCTTGAGCCCGTACTGCCTTCGCCCTCGAATGTTAGATAAACAAGCATACGATTTCCAGTTTAAGTTAAATCAAGCGTGGCTGCATAAAACCGCCATAGACTACCTTATATAGTGGGATTTGGTAGTGTTATAGATTTAAGGAGGCTGGATGGGGATGTTAATGCATAGTGAAGAGAGAATCAAAAGTAAGGCTAAACCGTTAGTAGTTACCATTCTCTATTTGGCCTTCATTGTGTTCTTAATACAGGGTGTCATTTGGAGTTCAGGTAAGAGAAGGTTTAGGTCGATGGGGCAGGTTCTTGAGGGTTTCTACTACGGCTTCCTTAGATTGAAGAAGGAAGATCTACAAGTAGAGAGGATAAGCGAGACAGAACTTGTAACTATCTCGAGAAATCCTTGCCCTATCCTAAGGCTTTCTAAAATCCTTAAAGTTGATACTCGCTACTCCTGCAAGCTAATCTCTGAGCCAGTATGTAGATACGTGATTAAACGAATGGATCCAAGACTGGAATTTGAGAGAGACTACTCCCAAATAAGGCCTTACGCAGACGGATGCAAAGAGAGAATATTCCTAATACAAAGGCAGGTGGCAGGTACGCTTAAGCTCTCTGTGCACGGTATAGACCTGTATGTTTCTTAATAGCCGTTCCCTTGATTATACTTAGAAAGCACTAGATAAAAGCTTAGCTAATATACTCATTGTTACGAGGCTACTCAGCGGGACCGTTACGTTATCATCTATCACATGTTTGCCTACCCTCTCGACGCGCTCAACGACGCTTGCCATAAGTGTCGCTACCACACGGATCAGGCCTTCTAACGATCCTATATCGTTCCATAAGAGGTATCCGAGCGGTGCGTATGCCTATGAAAGGTTACGTAACTCGGAACCCGTTCTCCCTCCCCCTTAAGGAAAGCCTATGTAGCCTCTTGAGGAGGTCCGCGCCCTTGAGGCCTGATCTTCCAGGTTAGTAGATACCCTTGTCTCATGACGTACGTCCTCAACGCTATTCCCGAATATCTTAACCAAGCCGCCCTTGGGCTTAACGAGCCCTAAGATCGCCTTCAGCAACGTCGTCTTGCCTGAGCCGTTGGGGCCCAAGAGTACAACCCTTTCGCCTTCCGCGATGGCCATGTTAATACCCTTCAGCACCGGCCTTTCGTAGGCAACCCATAGATCCTTTACTTCAAGCATAGGCCTCATAGGGGACGGTATGCAACCATACCTTAAAAGCTCTTTAGGTCCTTTATAACACAAAGGACTTAATCGTTTAGACGATATGCCTTCCTCCTCATCATGCCATCTGACTCAAATAGTCAAGGCCTTAGGCATCTCTTCCTACTGTTGAAGGCTTCTTAAGGGAATAATCTTGCAACGATTGAAATCCCTTTAAGCATTAAGTAGGCCCCTCAGTTAGCATTTACTTCACCATTTATTGAAAGCGAGGTGGGAATATTACGCTCAAGATCAGCCATTCAAGTTTGTGGAGCAAAGGAATTAATGGCATTTTAATGCCTTCGTTTCTTTTACTAAGGGGCCTATGTGATGTCTGAAGCGAGGGGCATATTAAGGGTCCTTGAAGCTTATGCTGAAACCTTAGGTCTTATCGCTGGCGCTGTGAGCTACCTCTTCTTCCTTACGGCTGCTTTATTAGGCGCCTTCTTCACCGGCCTAGCCTTTCACCTCTTAAGGCCCATCTGGCTGGCGTTCTTGACGATGGCGGCTACGTTTGTCATGGCCTTTATCATCGCTGGTTACTCTTCATCGATCCTGTGGAGGCTTCATAGCGCATACGAGCTTCAGAGGGTGCCGCTTGATGAAAGGCCGTCCGCCTTAAGGAGGTGGAGGCGTAGCGTGGCGGCGATATGGGTTGGATGGGCTGTAGCGTTCGCCGTGGCCTTTCCGCCATCCTTAATCTTTCCATTCCCTATCTGCGTAGCTGTAGCCGTCAGCTTAGGCGTTGGGCTGGGCAACCTTATAACGTTCGTTACATCTTGGGCAGGCTTTAGAGAGCTTGACTTAAGGCCTCTCCTCGTAGCCTTGTACCTCTTCGCCACCATACCAACTTACTTCGCCCTGCCTGAGCTGACGTTCACGCTACTCTCAGGCCACTTGATCATCTCCTACTTCGGCGTGGCCGTCTCGTACACCGTAGCCGCAAGAAGGAAGGTCGTCGATGTCCTCCGTGCAGCTGGATGACGCCCTTCGCCAGCTTGTGGGCGTCGACGAAGCTCTAGCTGACAGGGTTAGGATTGCGATAATGATTTACCTTGTCGTAAGGGGGCGGGCTAGGTTTAAGGAGCTCCAGGAGGGCTTAGGCCTCACGCCTGGGAACCTAGCCTTCCACCTCAAAAGGCTTGAGGAGAAAGGCTACGTGAAAATTAAGAGGTCGCTTTTAGACGCAAGGGGCCGCGTAGTTATACCCACGCAATTTGGTCTCACAGCCCTATTTGATCTCGTTTCGCTCTTGAGGAGAGCCGTCGAGGCGATCGTCGAAAGGAGGGGCGCTTCTCCACAGGAGCCCTAGACCGCTCTAAAAATTTGATGCCCTTTGTCCGGCTGGCGGGAGCCTTCAGGAGGCTGGCTTTAACCTTCATAGCCCTCGTACAGTAGCCTGCTCAATGATTTATCTGAGTTCTATGCTTACTGTAATTGCCAGTCTGTTTCGGGGAATATATAGAAGAACCGATGTTATACTTTATGACACTAATGATTAAACTAAGGCTTCGCGTCGGTCTAAAAGGCCAGATAATCGTTCCTAAGATCTTCAGGGAAACCTGTGAGATTAAGGAGGGAGAGTTCATGCTCAATGCTTATAATGCGTCATTATGGCGTTAATGCGCTGTGGAGAAAAGCGCTGAAAAAGAAGGCCTTGAGGAGGTCGAACGTTGGACGAGCATTAGGGTTAAAAGGAGCACGGCCAAGATGCTTAAGCAAATCGGAAGGAAGGTCGAAACCTACGACGAAATAATCATTAAGCTCTTACGAAGGGTTTTACGAAGAAGGGAGCTACTTAGTTAATCCTTTGAGCAAAAGGGCTGGAGAACTTCGGCCCTTAGGAGGTCTAGCAATACGAGCAAAAACCCTCTTCCATATGTCATAGCGAACAAAGGAGGCCATGTTTACGCGTTCGAAGTTAAGAACGCCACTTATTACGCTTACTTCCCGAAGGTTCAGGTGGAGAAGCCCTTTCGATTCCTTAAGGACTTCGTGCCTATTTCGAAGGGGAATAAACATGCGATCGTAGCTGCTCACTCAGGGGAAGTGGATCTTTAAGGAGGTACCTTGGTCGAGCTGGAGAAGGAAGCTCCTCGATCGGGAGCGAATGTTGAAAAGGGACGAAGGGTCAACCCTTGATGAGCGTCCTTTGAAACGTTATAAACTTCGCCCTTGAAGATGATGTAAGCGAGCTCCTAACGAGCGCGCTGGCTTAGGTCGGCTAAGGATGTCTGAGGGGCTCAAGGGCGTTATCGTTAACTACCGAGTTGGGCCTAAGGATCAACGGCCGAAGGAGTGCTTGTTACGATTCCCTAACGTTAAGACGTTGGAGGAGGCATCTAGGCTCATCGGGCGGAAGGTCGCTTGGCCGGCTGGCCAACGAAAGGCCATTGGGAAGGTAGTCGATGTCCATGGGAGGAAAGGCTTGGTGCGCGCTAGGTTCAAGAAGGGGGTTCCTGGCCAAGCATTAGGGACGTTTGTTGAAATAATAGGTTGAGCTAAACATGAATTCAAGCGAGCGAATGAACATCAACTTAGAGAAAGGGCGTAGCGCGCTTCTCGTGGGCCCTGCTAAGCTAATGGTGATCAAGGGGGCGCTTTCGATCTTCGGCGCGACGCTAAGGGGGGCGACGAGCTTCGCTGCTATAGCGGGCAGGCAGTATCCAATCGTGGCGCTGGAGGATTCAGAATTCGTAATCTCTTTAGGAATCGGCTCACGGTTCGAACGCTTCGATCGTGATCCGATACCAAGCGATTGGAGGGCTGCAGCTGAGTTGATCTCAAGGTTAAGCGGCACTATCGTCGTGCTAGGCGATGTCGACGCTGGTAAGAGCGGTTTCACGCTTTACGCTGCCAACGCCTTGATCTCCAAGGGAAGGCGCGTTGCAATAGTGGATACAGACGTAGGTCAATCGGACATAGGGCCTCCTGGCACGATAGGCATGTCCATCCTCGACAAGCAATACCCCTCCTACCCAGATGTGCCTTTAACCGACGCTTACTTCATCGGGGATAAGTCGCCGGTCGGCCATTTATTGCCGATGGTCGTCGGCGCTAGGGCCGTGGCCGATAAAGCCCTAGCGCTCGGCGCCGATGTGGTAATCGTTAACACGACTGGGTTAGTGCATGGAGGGGTTGCAGCGGCTCTTAAGTACAATAAAATAGAGAACCTAAGGCCAGCTCTTATCGTAGCCCTTCAGAGAGAATCTGAAATTGAGCACCTCCTTAAGCCTCACGAAGGCTACTTCACGATAGCGAGGCTTAAGACGCCTTCACACGTTGCGAAGAGGGGAAGGGAGGAAAGGGCTGAGTTTAGATCGTTGAGAATGGGTCATTACCTAATGAGCTCCAAGGTCGTAACGTTAGACTTAAGGAGCGTTACGTTGCTTAATACGTCGATAGGCTACGGTGAGCGTGATGCAGCGCTAGAGTCTGCGATAGCTGCCGTAGCTGGCTGTGCTCCCTCATCGGCGACGAAGGATGGCAAGTCCGTCACCGTAACGTTCGACATTTTGCTTCATCCGGCGGCATTTTCAAGAACACTTGAGATGCTTAAGGCCTCGTTTGACCAAGCGCGCGTGATCTGCACGCCCAAGCTGAGAGGCTTATTAGTCGGGCTCCTTAACTTCAAGCGTGAATTCCTTTGCGTTGGCGTACTTGACGAGATGAGGATATCTGATGGTAAGCTTAAGATCCGTGTGCCCATTAGCGATCCATCGAAGGTTAAGTACGTGTCCATGGGCTACTTGATACTCGATGAATATGGAAACGAGGTCGCATCCATAAGGCCAGGCGAGATTTAAGCCAGCGGCTTTAATCGTTACCCTAAGCCTACGGCCGCTATGATTGCGCCCGAAGCTATTTAACCGCTCTTACCGACTTCAGCTAGTTGTGGGTTTTTATCGTTCAGATTACTACCGCAAAAGGGCTTCTTCATCCAACTGACGACTTTACTGATTTAATGAGCTGTAGTTGATAAGCCGACCTTGAAGCGTAGAAGGGTTAACGCATGAGCTGGCATTTCGTTTAAGAAATCCCTTAGCTGAAGCACTGGCACGATCGGCACGTCCCTGTGGAACTTAAATGGAGCTGGAAGAAGAGAGAGGATCATCGGTACGACGTAAGCCATCTCCCAACCATCTAATCGAAGGTCTTCCCGAAGGGAGGGAAGCAGCTTGCTAAGGGCTTCCGCTCTTACGACTTGAGATTCCACAGCCTTCGTTATTATCGACCTACTCCAACCCCTCCTCAAGCGTTTACAATCAACGCATATTACGTGAGGCCTTTTTAGCGCCAGAATATCGATTTCCCACCTCCTTCCAATGGATTTAAATCGAAATAGCCTTCTCACTAAGTAACCACATGATTCAAAGGCGATAGCCGCTACATCTTCGAATTCATCCCACCTCAAGTGCTTACAAATTCTCTCTAAGTCCACACCTAACTCAGCTCCATAAACCGCTATCTCAATCCTTTGAAGTGATGTCGCTTCAATCAAGCCATCCTCATATCGAATTAATCCTCGATCGACTAAAGAAGCTAGCACATCCCTTAGGGATTCGACTGGAATACGCGCGTCTAAGCTGATTAATTCTTCTCGAACCGATCCATCCTTTGTTAACTTTAAAAGTGAGGCTAAAACCTCACGCTTTACGAGGGTCATCGGTTAAGAGCTAACGGCGTGAGCCTTCGATTACGTAACTGATGATTTCATCGGCTATGTCAACTTTAGTCACGCTTTGTAACCCGCGCCACCCAGGCTGGCTGTTAACCTCGACAACTAGCGGCCCATTAGGCCCCTCGAGGATATCGACGCCAGCGACCTTACATCCGACGACCTCAGCAGCTCTTGCGGCTAAACTCTCGAGCTCGTTATCAAGCTTAAGGGGGATTGGCCTAGCTCCTTGACTGACGTTCGTCTTCCAGCCCTCCGCCACCCTCCTCATCGCAGAGATAACTCGATTGCCTACTACGAAGGCCCTGACGTCCGACGTCCCGTGAGGGATGAACTCCTGTACGTAAACGACCCCTCTGAAGTAAGAGATAGCTCGAAATACGCGAGTCGCGACCTCGGGGTCAGACACCCTCGTCGAGCCGATCCCTCGTGAGCCGAAGATCGGTTTGACGACGACATCGCCGCCTAGCTCGAAGAACGCCCTCATGGCTTCTTCATGGCTCTCGGTAACGGCCGTCCGAGGGATAGGAATCCCGTTCTCCTCGAGAAGGGCAAGGGCGTAGAACTTATCTACGGATCTTTCGATAGCGGCTGGAGGGTTGATGATGAACATCCCTAAGCGCTCAAGCCTATGAAGCACGTCCATTCGGAAGATTATCTCATCAAGGGAACCCCTGCCGATCGGACGAATGATCAAGGCGCGTAAATCGCTTAATACATCGACGTTAACCGCAGAAGCAGGAGGCCCGTACCGAACTCTCGCCAATATTTGTGGAAATCGAAAGCAAACAGGCGTTACGCCTCGCTTTATCGCAGCCTCCTTTAAACGAGCTGAGCACCACGAGTTTTCATCTCTAGTGACTATGCCTATCTTCACGGATCCCCCTCGAGAAGAATACGCAATTCAGCCTCAAAACTGATTCACGAATTCGATGAGTTGTTTAGCGCTTTCCACTTCCTTAGAGAGTTCCAAGCGTAAGTAAGCCCCTCGTTCGTTAAAGTAAGGAGGGCCCTTTCTTGAGAAGACGGTCAAGACCTTCCCTTCGTGATCCACCTTGTAGCCATCGTAACAAGGCTCATGGCCTCGTATCAACACCCTCGCGTTCACCCTTCCAAGGACGGCCCTTGTGATGTCACGTCCGAAGAGAAGCCCCGCCCCCCTAGGCGATGGGTGAAGGCCATCGATTTCAACAGGGTCATTCCACAGGAGCTCCTCAAGCAGCGGCTCCTTCGGATGCCTTAAATGCGCATAAGCGAGATCCTCCAACGACGTCGTCGAGCTTGGGATGCCCCCGTGAACCATCAAGTAGAGCCCCTTAACCCAGACGGCGTTGTACAAATGGTCGAAGAGCGTTCGAAGACTTCGGTAGGCGATACGCCATCCTTCGAACTTATTTCGAAGTTGATAAGGGAGGTCGTGAGGGCTTGCCAACAGGTCCTCAGGGCCCTCATGGTTTCCCCTCAATAAGATCACGCGCTCAGGGAATTCATCCTTCAGCCGTAAGAGTACGTAATAGACCTCAGCTGAGTAAGGCCCTCGATCGCTGTAATCGCCTAAGAGGATTAAGAAGGCCCCATCCTCCTTGGCCATTTCAATGAAGCGGCTCCTTTTCAATATCGTGATCAAGCTCGCCAAGTCTCCGTGGATATCACTTGCGATAATGGCCGTGCCTTGAGGCCTCATCCTGACGAGCTTGCCGATCACTTCGGCCCCTTCGGCAAGCGATCGCTCGTTTAA
>WUQV01000262.1 GCA_009889585.1 Candidatus Bathyarchaeota archaeon
AAGCCCGTGCTTAACCGCGATCCTATAGACGAAGGGCCTAAAGCCCACGCCTTGGACGACGCCTAACACCTTCACTTCAGCTCGCAATGATGGCCCTTCCTTCTTCCGATATTCCCGTATGAAAAAGAAATATATCATTAAATCGCAAGCTCATACGGAGCGCTTATGCCTCGAAGGATCGTCGTCGTTGGAGCTCATGCGGCAGGGGTTGAAGCCGCTTCTGCGGCTCGAAGGGCCGATCGAACCGCTGAAATCACGTTGATAACGGATGAAAGACACGCTGGGTACTCGCGTTGCGGTATACCGTTCGTTTTAGCCGGCCATATACCTAGCTTTAGGGGCCTCGTCGTATATCCACTAGCGTACTTTAAGATGATGAAGCTTAACTTAAGGACTGAGACCGTCGTAACCGCTATCGATCCATCGGCTAAGGTCGTTGAAGTAAGAGATAAGGAGGGCATAGAGGAGAAAATTCCCTACGATAGCTTAATATTAGCAACAGGGGCATTCCCGTTCGTACCTCCGATAAGAGGTCGTGAGAAGGAAGGCGTTTACGTAGTAAGAACGATTGAAGATGGAGAACGAATCGATCGAGCTCTAAAGGAGGCGAAATCAGCTGTCGTCGTTGGAGCTGGCTTGATAGGCTTAGAGGTGGCCTCGAGCTTCGTAGAAAGAGGCGCGAAGACGACCGTCGTCGAGTTGCTCCCGCGAGTCCTGCCGTTGATGTTAGACGACGATATGGCAAGGGTTGTACATGAGGAATTAGAGAAAGCTGGGATGAGGATAATCGTCAGCAGAGGCGTTGACGAAATACTAGGAGCGGAGAAGGTAACCGGCGTATCCGTCGCGGGGGAGGAGATTAAAGCCGACCTCGTCGTCGTAGCGACGGGGGTTAGGGCGAACGTGGAGCTAGCCAAAAGGGCTGGGATAGCCATCGGCGAGACAAGGGCTATAAAAGTTGACGCCAGGATGGAGACGAGCGTTAATGACGTTTACGCAGCCGGCGATTGCGTCGAATGCATCAGCTTGATCACTAAGCGGCCCATCTTAAGCCAGCTCGGGACTACGGCGGTTAGACAGGCGAGGGTGGCTGGGGTTAACGCCGCCGGAGGACAAGCTTTCTTCGGCGAGGTCTTAGGGGCCTCGGTGACGAAGCTCCTCGGCCTTGAGGTAGGCGCGACGGGCTTGACGGAGGAAGCGGCTAAAAGGGCCGGCCTCGACGTCATCTCAGGGACGTTGAGCTCTAAGACTAGATCTGAGTATTACCCAGGGGCCCTTCCGATAAAGGTGAAGATAGTAGCTGAAAGGGATACGTTAAGGATCGTAGGCGCTCAAATAGTTGGAGGCGAAGAGGTAACTCAACGCATAAACGCGTTATCATTCGCTATGCAAAAGGGTATGACGTTAAAGGAGTTAGCTGCGGCTGAGACTTGTTATGCACCTCCAGTGTCGGAGACGTGGGAGCCGATGGTTTTAGTTGCACAAAAGATGCTTCGATGATTGATTCTTTTTCACGTTGATGAAAATGAAGGTGCGGAAGGAGAGGGTGCCAATTCCTAAGCGAAGGGTTGAAGAGAGAATTCGTGATTTTAACGAAGTAGTCCTCGGTTATACGGAAGAGCAAGCGATTATGGAGGCTGAGAGATGTTTAAGATGTAAGGAACCTTCATGCGTAAAGGGCTGCCCGGTTAACACGGACGTACCTGCCCTCATCTCATTGATCGTTGAAAGGAGGTTTGATGAAGCAATTGAAAAGGTGAAGGAGAGGAACGTATTCCCTTCGATTTGTGGTCGCGTTTGCCCTCACCCATGTCAACAACAATGTACTTTAGGGAAGGTAGGGGATCCCGTATCGATTAAGGCGTTAGAAAGGTTCGTAGCGGATTACGAGCTTGAAAAGGGAATGAAGCCTCCCCCTAAGCTTAAGCCAACGGGCAAGAGCGTGGCCGTGATAGGATCGGGCCCAGCCGGGCTTACGGCGGCCCTTGAGCTCTTAAAACTAGGCCATGACGTCGTGATCTTCGAAGCCCTTGAGGAGCCAGGCGGTTTATTAACGTGGGGCATACCCGAGTTCCGCTTGCCGAAGAGTATTGTCAAAGCTAATGTCGATTGGATGAAGAGGCTTGGAGCGACTATAAGGACGAAGGTCACGATCGGCGAGACTTATACTATCGAGGAGCTATTGCAAGAGCAAGGATTTAACGCAGCCTTCATCGGTATAGGCTTCGGCCCCTCTTTATCCTTACGCGCACCAGGCGAGGATTTACGTGGGGTTTACTCGGCTTACGAGTTCCTCATGAAGGTGAACTTGATGACGGCATTACGTCCTGAGCGCGAGGCGCTTGTTAAGGTTGGAAGGAAGGTGGCCGTCGTAGGAGGAGGGGACGTAGCGATGGATTCTGCTCAATGCGCGTTAAGGCTTGGCGCAGAGGAGGTTCAAGTGGTTTATCGTCGGTCAAGGGTTGAGATGCCGGCTAGCACGGATGCCGTGGAAAGCGCTGAGGAGGAGGGGGTTAGGTTTAAGCTCTTGACAGCCCCGACTCGATTTCATGGCGATGAGCTCGGCCGCGTTAAGGGTATGGAGTGCATCCGCATGGAGTTAGGCGAGCCCGACGAATCCGGTAGGAGGAGGCCTATCCCCGTGAAAGGGTCGGAGTTCTTAATCGACGTCGACACGGCCATCGTCGCCATCGGAAGGATGCCCAGCCCGTTGATCCAAAGGATGATCAAGGGCCTGGAGGTAACGAGGTGGGGCACGATCGCCGTAGATGAACATGGAAGGACTAGCGTTGAAGGGGTTTACGCTGGAGGCGACGTTGTAATGGGGGAGGCGACGGTCATTAGCGCCATAGATACCGCAAGGAAAGCAGCATATGCAATGCATAAGTACTTGATGAGTAAGAGCAACCTTTAACATTAATTGATATGAAAGTTGAAAGTTAAAAGATGGAGGGCGATGAATAAGAGGAACTTGGGACTTGTTTCCTTTAAAGAATTGCGCGATAAGACATTTGAGATAATATTAATTGTTGAAATGTTATGTGAAGTTTGCGAGAAGCCATTAAGTATTCGTGAAAAGTTTTTACGTAAGGTTCATGTTAAAAGTATGGATGACTTTGAAAGGTTGTTAATAAGGGCTGGAGTTCATGATCATGCTGAAGTCGACTTTGAGAATAATAAGATCTTCTTTTATAATAAGGAGTATTCGGGAGATATTCACCCTGAATGCTTAGAGAGATTATGAGTAAGTGATTTGCGTTAAGATATAAAAGACAGGAGTTATAATGGGTAGTTTAAACGGTGGCTGCATATGTATATTGATGCTCTCTTTCGCCTACTTCTTTAATCATGCCACTTGCGCGTAATGCTATTATATGTCTCATTACTTGAGTTGGAGTTAACTTCGTTATTTGAGACATTTCTTTAACAGTTAATGGCCCCTTCTCCTTCATCGCTAATATCATCATATATCGCTCTATTTCATCATGCATTATACTATCGACAACAGCCTTATACCTTGCCTCATCTATTTTTATACCAACTTGAGATATGCCAAGAACCCATCTTAGCCTTTGTGATTTAAGGGCTTCTATAGATGCATCCATTTTCCTCATTAAATATTCAGCTTCAATTCCTCCATTCTTAAGAGGATTCGGGCCTATTTTCTTTATCGTTCCAACTAAATCCCTAATCAACGCTGAAAACTTCTCCCCTTCACCAGCTGAAATCCACTCTAAACGAAGCCTCTCAGGTTCCATCCCCAATAGTTCGATAATACGTTTAACGTAACCGAGCCTCCTCTCCATCATGTAATTCCCCCTTAAGTAGTGACAATCGCCTGGATGACAACCTGAGACGAGCACTCCATCCGCCCCTAGCCTTAGCGCTAAGAGCATGAACGTTGAATCCACTCGGCCGGTGCACATAACCCTAATTATTCGAACGTTCGTCGGATACTCGAACCTGCTCGTTCCAGCTAAGTCAGCGCCTGCGTAAGCGCACCAATTGCAACAAAACGCCGCTATAAGGGGTTCAAAGCTTTTCTCGACCATTAAGACGCACCCGTAAGAGCTGGTCGCAAAAGCGCTTTAAGCTGAGCCATCACTTGATGATCGCCGTAATGGCGCATGCTTATCGCCCTCCTCGGACACTCAGCTGCGCACGAGCCACAACCCCTACATAGGATCTCGATTACTTGCGACTTGCCCTCTTCGATCCTATGAGCTCCGTACGGACATATCTCCTCGCAAAGCCCGCACCCTATGCATAAATCTCGGTCGACGACGGCCGTTATGGCTTCAGCGCTTACCTTCTTCCTCATCATCAACGTAGCCGCTCTAGCTGCAGCGGCCTTCCCGGAGATTATCGACTCAGGTACGTCCTTGGGGCCCGTGACCGTCCCAGCTAGGAATATGCCGTCAACGCTAGCATCAACCGGCCTCATCTTCAAGTGGGCTTCCATTAAGAAGCCATCGGTGCCTATGGGTATTTTTAACATCCTCGCTAACATGACCATGTCCTTCGTCGGAATTAACGGCGTCGATAACACGACCCAATCCGCTGTAAGCGTAACTTCGCATCCAGCTAATGCATCATACACCATGACGTTTAACTTCTCTTCATTAACCTTCATTATCTCCGCTGGAACCTCCTCAATATAACGTATGAACCTTACCTCTAAATCCCTTGCCTTCCTATAAAAGTCCTCATATTCCTTATAAACTCGTAAGTCTCCAAATAGTATTACAACATCAGTCTTCGGCGATCTTTCCTTTATCAATATGGCATTCTTAATAGAGTTCATACAACATATCCTTGAGCAATAAGGCCAACCTTCCTCCTTCCTTGCCTTTAAGATCCTCCTTAATAATTCAGCAGTAGGCGACTTAGGAAGAGCGGCTAAGTCATAATGACGAATCTCACCTTTCCTCGCTCCTACGCATTGTATCATTATGACTCTCTCAGGCCTTCCGATGGTATCATCCCTTAACATTTTATCAAGCTCTACTTGAGTTATCACTCGATTATATATTCCATATTGATATAAGCCCTTGGGAGGTATGTAAATCGACGAACCTGATGCAACTATGATCGTCCCAACTGATATCTTCCTCTCCCCTTCTGGTACAGTTAAGATTACGTTGAAGTTCCCAACGTATCCTGAAACCTCTTTTAACGTCGTCGAAGTTAAAATCTCTATATTAGGATGCAATCGAACTACTTCAATCAATGTATTCACTACCTCCGTCGAATCCGCTAACGTTGGATATATCTTAAATAACTTTCGAGTCATTCCTCCTAACTCGGCCTCTTTCTCTATCAAGTAGACCTTAAACCCTTGATTCGCTAATGTAAGAGCTGCAGTCATCCCAGCGACTCCAGCGCCAATAACTAAAGAGGAGCCTTTTACCTCTACTTCAGGCTCAACTTGAGGCTCTAAAAGGGCAGCTCTAAATACGGCCATCCTAATGATATCCTTAGCCTTTTCCGTAGCTCCCTTAGGATCGTATGAATGAACCCAGCTGCAATGTTCACGTATATTAGCCATTTCGAATATATATGGATTTAAACCAGCCCCTTTACATGCTAAACGGAACAATGGCTCATGCGTCCTCGGAGTACAAGCAGCTACGACGATGCGATTTAAATCATGCTTTTTAATAGCTTCATTTATCGCAGCTAACCCAGCTTCTGAACATGTATATAAATTATGTTCAGCGTGAACAACGTACGGCAAAGTTTTAGCATATTCTGTTACTTCAGGGACATTTACCACTCCTCCTATGTTAACTCCACAATGACATATGAAAACCCCTATCCTCAACTCCTCCTTCATCATCTCACCCAGCTAATACTTCAGCTACGCGTGCAGCTGTTGCACTAGCTTGGGTTATTGAATCCGGTACGTCCCCCGTTCTCGTCCCTGAGCAGACACCGCAGATGAATATTCCTGAGACGGGCGTATCGACCGGGCGGGATACGGCGTCTAAAGGCTTAAAGAACCCGTAATCGTCGACGTCTATCCCTAAGACCTTAGCCAGCTCCCCAGCTCCTTCCCTTGGCTTTATGGCCGGGCATAAGACCACTAAGTCGAATGTCAAGCTTCGAGGCGTTCTCGTGGTCATGTCCTCAAACCATACGATGAGGTCCTTCGTAATCGGATCTTCGATTATTTCCCCTGGACAACTTCGTACGAACGAAATGCCGTACTCGGCCTTAGCGCGGTTAACGAACTCTTGAAAGCCCCTTCCGAATATCCTTAAGTCTATGTAGAAGATCGTGACTTGAGCCCCTGGGACGTGCTCCTTAACGATCACGGCCTCCTTTGTAGCATATTTACAACAGATGCTCGAGCAATACGCATTCCTTATCCACTCCCTTCTATCCCTCGACCCGACGCATTGTACGAAGGCTATCCTCTTAGGGATCATGCCGTCGGAAAGCCTCATTAAGCGCCCTCCAGTCGGGCCTGATGCACTTAACAATCGCTCAAGCTCTAAAGCCGTTATCACGTTCTTATACTGCTTATAGCCATACGCTGGGATTTCAGAAGGATCAAACATATCAAACCCAGTCGCTACGATTATCGCTCCGATGTTTAACTCTACCTCTTGAGGTTGCTGTTCCCTATCTACAGCTTTAGCCATACAAACCCTTTCACAAAGCCCACATTCTACACAATTCTCCTTATCTATTGTCATAACCCGAGGGACTGCTTGTGGAAAAGGCATGTAAATCGCTTTCCTCATACTTAAGCCTACATCGAATTCATTAGGAACTTCAATTGGGCAATTTTGTGCGCATATACCACATCCAGTGCACTTTTTCTCATCTACATAACGCGGCTTCTTAAGGATCTTAACTGCGAAATTCCCTACGGAGCCCTTTACTTCCTTAACCTCAGAGTAAGTGAGCAACGTAACGTTAGGATGTCGAGAACATTCTATCATCTTCGGCGCTAAAATGCATATCGAGCAATCCATCGTTGGAAACGTTTTATCGAGTTGAGCCATGCGACCGCCGATGCTAGGGGACCTTTCGACGAGGTAAACCCTAAAGCCCATGTTAGCGAGGTCTAAAGATGCTTGAATTCCGGATATGCCACCTCCGATCACTAAGGCCGATTGTTGCATTTGCCATCACCTCAGGCCTAAGATCCTTGTAAGCGGGATTTTATGGTACCTAAGTTCCCAGCTTTCAAACGACATCCCCATGGCCAACCTCAGCAGCTCTGCGACGTTCAAGACTGGGATTTCGTACTCCTCCTTAAAGAGCCTTTTCATTTCTAACTGCCCTGCATCAAGCTCTATGTAACAAAATGGACAAACTGTTACAATGCAGTCTACATTTGCAT
>WUQV01000263.1 GCA_009889585.1 Candidatus Bathyarchaeota archaeon
ACTCATCCCCGTCGACTCCGCGCTCTTTATCGCTAGCACGCTTAACGTAGTGCTCCTAGGTGATGACGAACCCGGACCATTGGGCGTGAACGTAATACTCCTTCGCTACCTTCTTCTAATGGCCCTTTCCGCCCTTTCCGCATCTGCCGTAGCGTTTAACGGAATAATAGGCTTCGTAGGCTTGATCGGACCTCATTTATCGAGGCTCTTAGTAGGCAATGACCATAGGATGTTGTTACCGTTAAGCATGATGATAGGGTCGTTAATATTGACGGCCTCCGATATCGCCGCTAGGATGGCGATAGCACCAGCTGAGCTGCCCGTTGGGGCTATAACCTCGCTCATCGGCGTGCCCATCTTCTTGCATCTATTGATAAGAAGGGGTAGGCATTATGAATGACGAAATAACTATCGACGTGGAGAGATTATCGTTTAAGTACGATGGCCCGGATGTATTGAGGGCGATATCGTTTAATGTACGAAAGGGCGAGTTCATTGGATTGGTCGGTCCAAATGGTTCAGGGAAGACGACGTTATTGAAATGCTTATGCCGTTTGCTTAAACCTTGTGGCTTAATATACATCGATGGAACATCAGCCCTTGAATATACGCTTAAGGAGCTCGCTAAGATCTTCTCTTATGTATCATCTGAACAACCGCCTGGATCTGGTAACGTAAGCGTCTTCGATACTATCGCTGCTGGAAGAACCCCTCACATGAAGGGCTTGTGGTGGGAGTGCTTCGAGGATGAGAAGGTGGTGTTAAAGTCGATGGAGCTCTTAAGCGTAAATGGGTTGGCAGATCGAAGGGTGAACGAGCTTAGCAGCGGCGAGAGACAACGCGTTAGGATAGCGAGGGCGTTAGCGCAACAAGCAAGGATAGTACTCATCGATGAGCCAACCGCTCATTTGGATTTAAAGCATCAATTTAAGATCATGCGCATGTTGAAGGATTTATCCAAGAGCGGCTTGACGATCGTAGCTGCGCTTCACGATCTCAACCTTGCGTTGGCATATTGCGATAGGATACTCGTCCTTAACGAGGGCAAAGTGTTCGCCTTCGGCAAGCCCAACGAGGTCCTCTCGAAGGAGCTTATTGAAAGGGTCTATGGCGTTAAAACTAAGATCCTAATGGATAAGGAGCTCGATAGGATGCTCATAGTGCCGATTGAGTGAATGAAAACAGCCGCTTGTTTTTCAAAGGGAAGGAGTCGGTGTACGCCGTACAAAAGAACATCGAATGTTGCTTTTGAACGTACGTGAGCTTATGGGAATCGAATTAATAGAGCCTCTTTGGGTAGGACCCGTTAAGATCCGCAGAAGTTCTTAAGGAGGAGCAGAGGGCCAGCGTCAAAGCCGTCATCGCAGGGGTTAACACGACTTATCCAAGGGCGGCCGTGACGCTTGGTTAGAGAACCTCATTAAGCCTTCGAAGATAGATGGATAGGCTTCCATAGTCGTTAGACATCGGATCGCATAATTTCCCTCAACCTTTCGTTTAGCTGTTTAACGGCCTCAACGTTCTTCTTTACCACACCTAAGGGCATCCAAGCCTCGTAGAAGTTCTGGTGCAAGGCATTAGCTATGGAGAATAGCTTAACGATCTCTGGATCGTCGAGCTCATCAGCTAACTCATCCACGAATTCCCATAGATCCCTATGGCTTCTCAGCTTTATGCCTCGCTTAGCGGCGACGGCTTTCACCACCTCGGCCGTCGCACCCCAAAGCTTCTCCGAGGCCTGAACGGGATCGCCCTTAGTTAAGAGCTCCTCGGCCTCATTAAGGTACTTGCGGTTATTCAAGGATTTTGAGTTAGCCTACTTTCAACATAAGCTTTACGTGAAGTTATGGGAAGCTAAAGTTGGCTCTTAAGCTTTTAGGACTGTGGTGAACTTCCCTTGGGAAAGTACTTTGGGCTCACAATCACTGATAAAGGCTTCGTTAGGAAGGAACGTTATGGACAGGTTTAAGGCTGTTTCGACGGGAAGAA
>WUQV01000264.1 GCA_009889585.1 Candidatus Bathyarchaeota archaeon
CCTAATTCTCGATTTCCTCTCCTCCTCAAGAAGTTGGAAGACTATATCCTCCTCGGCCATCCCATGGTATGTGGGATTGATTTAATTTATATTTATCGGCCGTCATCGCTCCCGTCCCTCAAAGGCTGATGCCATTTGGCCCCCTCCTAAGGAACTCTATGCATGCTCCTTAAGCCATTCAAAATTCGATGGAAGTAGCAGGCTTATCAACTAGCTTCAATGGCTCCGTCTGAAGTGGGAAGGGTGGGCTCTAGCGTAGCCCATGTGTTAACGAGATGCATGGGATGGCGGAGACGTGAGCCCCGCGAACTGGCAGATGTGACCGAAGGCGCAAAGCCTCGGGCGAACGCCGGAGCTCCCGACATCAGTCGTGGAATAGCTCACGCCCCAATTCCTTTAGCGCATCCTTCCATTCGAAATCCGCTTAGTTCTTTCTTTACCTGAGGCATGTATAAGTCGTATGCTCCACATTTCGCCCACAGCTCATCGTCCTTGACATCTTAGCTTGACCTCGGAGAAATAATTCCTCAGGCCTATCCAAGCGTTAATCTCGCCGGCCTTGCCGCCGTTTAGGTTCTAGGCAGGAAGAGCTGCTTAAAGCCTTCGCGCAAGGAATATCAAACAAAAGGGAAATCCCTAAGGTTATGCAAAGTGCAGAATTGTAAGACGTTTGATGGTAATTGCTGCTAAAGATCAATAGTAGAGGTAGGCTCTATGTTGTTGACCCTAAGGCATGATATCCGTGAAATAGTCTGCAAAAGGGAGAAAAGGAAAAGAGAAACGATAAATAAATTCGATTAATTAGCGATGAATATGACCTTTAAAGAGGGTTGCAAAGTCATTAGCTCAAACATTTGACGTGTCGGCTGGAGGTTGATAATGGAATCAGTCGTTTACGAGCGGTGTTGAGAGAGTTGAGGGAGAAGATATTAAAAGTATTCAAGTGCGTCATAAGCGGGCGGAACGGGATTCGAACCCACGATGGCGTGGAGAAATCTCCCGCAAGCTTCCCTCTTTTTTCTATTTTAGAGCTCGATTGAGCGCTCCTTTTCAGAACCTAAAAAGCTTAAGCCAACTCAATAAGCCAAGCCTAGAGATCGCCTAGCTCTGTGAAGCTTAACCCTCCTCCCTCCGTATACACCTATCAAGTAAAGGATAACCTAGGCAATTAATCGATTCCTCAATTTTCCCCTCTTTAACACCTCAATCGTTTGTGAATGCGCGGGAATAGCTATTCATCATACTCTAAAAATCTATAGCTCCTATCTGGGCGGATCATACTTCAGGCCGCTAGATCACGAGTTAATCGAAGCTTACAAGCGGGCCATACCGAAGCTAACGATCTTGGAGGACGTGACAAACGTCGAAATGGCAGGAGAAGCAGCTCTTAACAATGGCAAGCATATTCTTGAGCGAGGAGAGGTTGGAAAGGTTGAAAGGAGATACTTGTGAGAAGTAAGACGGTGGAGGAGGCAATGAAGGAGTTCAAAAGGAGGGAACGTTGGGGTTAATTGCAAGCGGTACGAGGCGGATATAGTGTCGGACGAAGGCGAGCTGCTTCGCAAGGTTAAGAACGGATGGAAGCTCGTCAAGGAGCTTTTGAACTGACGATATCTAGTGAGGCTGACCAGATGAGGCAAGCGGTCTGGTCAGGAATTCGGTCAGATGACGGTCAAATGGTCCGGTCAGTCAAGAGGTCACGATAGGATGGGCCTAGGATAGAATCTGGAGCTAGAAAGTTAGAAAAATAGGAGCTCTTGGGTAGGGCGAAAAGCCAAATCGTAAAGGATGGTGTTTGGGAGCCTAGCAAAGAGAAGGGCGGGGGCTGGAAGTGATGTGGATGTCTTCATAGTTTACCATGGGGATGAAGAGAAACTCCTAACCTCGTGAGCGAGTTAAGCTTCGAAACGGCCCTCAAATACGGGGAGTCCATCGAACCCTACCTCATGTCCCTACATGAGTTCAACAGCCGCAAAAACCGATCCCTCTTCCTAAGGGAAATAATCAAAACGTGTGAGGTGATTTATGAGATGGATGAAGAAGAGAACCATTGGATATATTTACGTGGCTTTGAGAAGACTTGATACTGTATGTTTTGTAAAATTGTCGGTGTACCTTTAATGCTAGGCATCGACGGGGTTTGAAATAGATACCTTCATGATGAATCTTCAAACTATTTTAAGTTACACGTTTTCCTCTAGGAAACTGCGAAGTTCCCTCATTTTTTCGTCTGGTATTGGATTAACAGCTTTTATCCCATTTATCTTGCCGAAATGTTCAACATCAAGTGTGTAAATTATTCTGATA
>WUQV01000265.1 GCA_009889585.1 Candidatus Bathyarchaeota archaeon
AACCGTCCAACATCGACCTCGACGCTCATTTCGCTCAGCCTGTATTTAATTATCGACCTAGCCTCTTCCTCTATGTCTAGAGTGAGCTTTTCAAGAGTCCTTTCGACCCTGCCTAGCTTAATGTTGATCGACCTAATCTCCTTTAGCATCTCGTTAAAGTCCTCCCTAAGCTTAATCTGCTCCTTTCTAAGCTCTGCCTGCTCCTCCCTAAGCTTAACTAGCTCCTCGGCAAACGTCCTCATCTCCTTCCTCATGCTGGCCTGTTCCTTCCTTAAGTTGACCTGCTCCTCCCTAAGGCTCCTCTGCTCGGCCTCTATGCCGTCGAGCCTCTTGAGGACCTCGGCCATGCCTAGATAGCCTAGGACGGCGTACTTGAACTCCTCGTCCTCCTTAAGGAGCTTAAGGAAGTCCTCTTTCACCTCATGCCACCGGCCCATCCTACTCCAACCGTGGCTATGCAGACGCCCTATTATATAAGGGTCATAGATGGGATCTTACCTTCAAGTCTAGCCAGCTTATTACCCAACCAATATGCTGGGGAAATAGCTGAGACCACCACCGAGAGCATAACTCCTATGGGGCCCAGAATCAGCTCAAGTTGCACCTAGGATCGGCTCTAGCTGTAGATCTTCAGAACTCATATAAAGGTTTACTTGTTAAAGACGCGAAGCTTTCGCCAATATGAGAGCTTTCGCCATAAGCGAACAGAATCCGTAGGGATATGGTTTCAAAGAGGACGTTTGGTGAACCATCACTTAAAGATAAAGGGGTGGACACATGAAGTGGGCTGGCCACAAGTTCGAACCTTACCCGTACCAAAGGAAGGCTTCGGGCTTCTTTTGAACCCACATCGGCCTTAAGGTCATGTTGGTTAGGAAGTTGTTAAGCTTATACGTACTGGACGAGGTGCCGAGCCCCTAACCCTACGAGTAGGAAAGAATGTTTTAGGTTTGCCATTAAGGATCATTATAACACTTCATCCGTAGTCTCCAAGGCTTTTGCATCACTATGCTCATGACTTCCTTCCTCAGCGTCAGCGGCCTCACTTTTCTTTCGGCCTTAGGTTACTTGCAGTATAGGTCATGATGCATACCGTTTGAGCCTTATCAGCTTCTTACGGGGCCGTTGATTATGACTTCAAAGGAAGTCGCATTCATATTCTTCGACAAGATGACCATTTCAGGTTAATCGTGAGAGTGAGGCCCTTCTTTAGCTGCGTACACCCCTGCCGTTTGCTCTAAGCCTTGCGGAGAGCGGCCCGACGCGATGACCTTTTCGTCCATTAA
This sequence comes from Candidatus Bathyarchaeota archaeon, assembly GCA_009889585.1. GTDB lineage: Archaea > Thermoproteota > Bathyarchaeia > Bathyarchaeales > WUQV01 > WUQV01. The sequence continues at coordinate 1,287 of WUQV01000265.1, forward strand.
ACCTTTTAACGGCCTAAAAGCGCTTCGCAATAGCGCTAAGAAGCCCTTGGGACTTATTTCGCTTCGAATCCCCTCAAGAGTAAGGAATTGCCTACAACGATGAGGTCGCTCACTACCATAGCGATAGCACAAACCATTGGAGGAAGAATCACCATATGAAACACAGGGTATAAGATCCCCGCTGCTAATGGAATAGTAATAATATTATAAGAAAAAGCCCATATTAGATTTTGCTTAATCTTATTCATAGTCTTCCTACTCAATTTCAAAGCATAATCAACATTCCTTAGATCATCACTAACTAAAATAATATTTCCAGCTTCTTTAGCAATATCCGTGCCACTACCAATGGCAATCCCTATATCCGCCTGAGTTAAAGCAGGAGCATCATTTATCCCATCCCCAACCATAGCCACTACCTTCCCACCTTCTTGCAAGCTCTTAATCACAGCCACCTTCTCCCTAGGCAACACTTCAGCAATAACTCGATTCATATTCAATTCCTTAGCAATAAACATTGCCGTCCTCTTGCTATCGCCTGTAAGCATCACCACCTCTAACCCATCCCTCCTTAATCTTTCTATCACCTCACTTGAGCCATCCTTTAAGACATCAGCAACAGCGATTACACCAACGGCCTTTTCATTAATTGCAAGAATCATAACCGTTTTACCTTGGCTCTGCAATCTTTTAATCCTCTCCGTAATAAAATCCATCCTTATATTATCCTCTTCCATCAATTTACTATTACCTAATGAAATTTCCTTATCATTATATCTAGCCTTAACTCCCCTCCCCGGTATGGCGATAAAGTAATGGGCATCCGGTATTTCCACTCCCATTTCCTTTGCCTTTTGCACCACTGCCTCACCTAATGGATGCCCCGAATTCTTCTCGGCAATGGCAGCGAATTTTAATACTTCCCTTTCCTCCCACCCGTTAATAGGGATAACGTCTGTTACCACTGGCTTTCCTAACGTTAAAGTACCCGTCTTATCAAAAATTACGCATTTGAGTCGGCTGATGAGTTCTAAGGCTTTAGCGTCTTTAAACAAGATGCCGCGCTCCGCCCCCTTGCTTATGCCCACCCAAACCGCAGTCGGAGTGGCTATGCCCAAGGCGCAAGGGCAGGCGACAACCAACGTCGCCACGAGGGCCAATAGGGCGAATTGAATGGACTCGCCCGCGAGGAAATGCCATACGGAAAACGTGAGAAGAGCGAGGAGCAAAACCGCTGGCGTGAAGTATTGAACCACACGGTCTGCAAGCCTTTGAATCGGTGCCTTTGAGTTCAAGGCCTCCTCAACTAAATCGACTATTTGTGCTAACATAGTATCACGACCTACTTTTGTAGCTTGAAACTTTAAAATACCGGTCTTATTTATCGTCGCGCCAATGACTTCGTCTCCTGCCTTTTTCTCTACGGGTATGGGCTCACCGCTTATCATCGACTCATCTACAGAGGAATATCCCTCAATAACTACGCCATCCACTGGTATTTTCTCACCAGGTCTAACTATAACGATATTCCCCACCACTACTTCCTCCACTGGAATATCCTCCTCCTTCCCCTCCTTAATCACCCTAGCCGTCCTAGGGGCAAGTTCCATCAACTTCATTATTGCCCCTCCGGCCCGCTTACATGCGACATCCTCTAATAACATCCCAAGACTTACGGTAGTTATGAGCACTGCTGCCACCTCATAAAAGGTAGGGCCATGGATAAAGAAGGTAGTAGTCACGCTGTAGAAATAAGCAACTGATGTACTTAAGATATATAAAGTATCTACAGTTATTGTCTTAGCCCTTAATCCATAATACGTCCTTTTATAGAAAGGAAAGCCAACCACAAATTGAACAGGAGTGGCTAAGAGGAAGAGCAAATACTTCATTTCCGGAAAGCGAAAGAACAACTCCAGAGTTAATATTAGAATAGAAAGAAAGAGGCCGAGGAAGAGAAGATGCCATCCTTTTCGTATTTCCTCCCCTCCCTCCAACTCCATGGCCTTATATCCTAGGCCCCTTATGATTCTTATAATTTCATTTACCTCTATCTCCTTAGGATTATATTCTAAGGCAGCTCTTTTAGTTAGGAATTCAACCATAATATTTAATACTCCTCGCTTGCCAGCAAGGATATGCTCAATAGCAATCGCACAACTTGGACAGCACATTCCCTCTATCTTTAAGATAACTTTCTTGGTACTCATTTTTTAATCCCACAAATAGGACATGACTCATTCCTTGCCACTTTAATAATATCAAACTTCATAAACTCCCCATCGATGATCACTAAATTACTGCCAGTTGTCTCACCCATCCCAGTTATTATCTTCACGGCCTCCACAACCTGAAGGCCAGCCGTGACTGCCGGAATGGCGCCTAAGACGGGGAGTAGCTTGACCTCCCGAGGCGGGGTTGGAATGAGGCACTGAAGGCAAGGGGTTTTACCAGGTATTATCGTCATCAGCCTGCCCTCCAGCCCGTAGATGGCAGCGTGAATAAAGGGTATGCCGAGCTCATGACAGGCCTTATTTAATATAAACCTAGTTCTAAAGTTATCCATTCCATCCATAACTACGTTCGATCCTCTGATTAGTTCCTTAACGTTCTCTTCGTTTATTTCCTTTATTAGACCGCACAATTCCACCGTAGGGTTTATTTGATTCAACTTCTCCATAGCTGAATCAACCTTATATCTACCGATGTCTTTATCCCAATGAAGTATTTGTCGATTAAGATTACTCAATTCTACCTTCTCTTTATCAATAAGAATAAGCCTACCTACTCCAGCTACTGCTAGATAGATAGATGAAATACAACCTAGACCGCCTAAACCTGCCACAATCACTGTAGCTGATTTTAACTTCCTTTGTCCTTCTACTCCAAGGTTAGGCAACCTTATTTGCCTATCATAGCGCTCTAAGTCCTGGGCCGTTAACTCTATATTAATCATCTCGTTCACCTTTTTACTTTAATGCTATTAATAAAGATTGTGTTATTAAACCCAGATGAGCGGAGCTTAAATATCGTCGAAAAGATAGCAATACCGCTATCATCAGCGCTGATATGAGCGGGCTGACCTACGTCACTAAATAGAGCCCTAAAGGTTTCAGGGTGACAGCTTAAGGAGCCGGAGGCTCCTTCATAGGAGCTTTTATATCGTAAAAACGACGTTTAGCTCAGGTCGGGGCCAGCGTTGAAACAGGAGCTCATGGAAGGGCTCGCAGCCCACGTGAGAGCTTGTAGGAAATGCGGTTTATCAGCCCATCGAAGGAATCCCGTCGTCGGGGAGGGAAGCCTCGACGCCACGGTCATGTTCATCGGGGAGGCCCCAGGCTTTTGGGAGGACGTTAAAGGGAGGCCGTTCGTAGGAGCCGCTGGAAAGCTGCTCGACAGGTTAATATCGTCGGCCGGGCTATCTCGAAGCAAGGTTTACATAGGGAACATTCTCAAGTGCCGTCCGCCTGAAAACAGGGACCCTAGGCCGGATGAGGTTGAGGCATGCGCCCATTACCTAGATCGGCAGATCGAGATAATACGGCCTAAGATCATAGTCACGCTCGGAAGGCATTCGACGAACTACATCCTCTTTAAGGCTGGCTTAAGCGTTGAGGGAATATCCAAGCTTCACGGAAGGGTTTACGAGGCCAACGTCCTAGGCCTGCCGGTCGTTATCATGCCGACGTATCATCCTGCTGCAGCACTTTATAACGTTAAGTTTCAAGGCGAGCTTGAGAGGGACTTTGACGTCTTGAGGTCCGAGGTAGAGAAGCTAAGCCTTAAGAAAGAGGCCTAGGTCGCATTTGTCGATGACGTCAGAACGGGCCGTAGAACGGATCATCCCACGGCTTCAGCTCCAAATCGGAGGGGTTAAAATTCCGAGGATCTTGCTTGGCACGTCCCCGTTCATCGGAGCAGGCCAATTCGGAGGGAGGGCGTATCTATACCACTTGAAGTTCTACATGAACCCGATGAACATCGTTAAGATAGCCTCTAAGGCCGTCGAGCTAGGGGTTACAGGGGTTCAAGCCCTTCCTCATCGCCCGATACTTCAGGCCCTTAAGGCTGTTGAAGGGGAACGTGGCGTGAAGCTAACGGTGGTGGGAACGATAGGGCCAGACGACCCGATCGAGGACATCAAGAGCTTTAAGGGCCTTAACACCGTCGCGATGGTGTTACACGGAGCCCTTACAGACGGAAGGTCCGAACGTCAGATATCGAAGCTGTTGGACGAAATTCGCGCCGCGAACAGCTTAGCTGGCGTCGCCACGCATCATCCGTTCTCCACGTTAAGCTGGCTGTTGAGAACGGAGTTAGACGTGGACTTAATCATGCTGCCGTTCAACAAGCTCGGCGCCTTCATGGACGCAAAGCCTGAGAGAGTGGCCGAGCTCGTAAAGGGGGTTAAGAAGCCCGTCTTAGGGAAGAAGGCCTTAGCAGCTGGCCGCATTCCTCCTGACGAGGCCTTAAGCTTCGTCGCTAAGTCCGGTTGTATCGACGCCGTGGCGCTAGGGATCGCGTCGGAGCACGAGGCCGAGGAGACGTTTAAAGCTGCGGCCTGCGCATTTTCAAACGTACCTTAAGCCTTAGTTGCCTTAGCTCGTTACCTTATGAAGCTGACGCAAGACCTTTAGATGATCTCTAGCTCGAATCTCTTGTCCTTGATCTTTGACGTATAGAAGTCCTGCTCCGTCGACGGATGGTTTACTTCAGCTACGGGATGTCGAAATTAATCGAGGAGGACATTTATTTTAGAGGAGAGAGTGTCAGATAAGTCCCTCTAACTTTTCGTTTGGCTCCTTAGCTCTACGCCTCTTTCGGCGGCAGCCTTTACGATCTCGGCTGAAGCGCTCCATAACTTCTCCGAGGCTTAAACAGCGTCTCCTTTAGATAGGAATCCCTCGGCCTCCTTTAAGGTACTTACGGTTTAAGTTAAGGTAATGGTCATGGCTGAACATTATCTCCTAAAACTTAAGGCTAGCTTAAAAGTTTTCGAAAAGGCTTATCTTCTTCGTACGTCACTCGCGTCCTATAATTGTTACCTCTAATACACTTAAGGGTAAACCGAGCGACGGTTCATAGACGTTAAGCTGAGCGCTTATAGCAGTTCCTTCAAGTGAACCTTAGCGACATCGCAGCTCTTACATGACTTAGCCAGAAGGCTCCCGACTTAAGTCGCGAGATGAATGGCGTAACGCTTAAGCGCGCATAGGCCTTCTTCCCGTCGGCAGCTAAGGGAGGCGGCTTGCCGTCAAGGCGGAAACAATATTCACGCCCTACGAAGGTGCCGATAATCCTGAGCCCCTCTTGAAGGGATAGGGATAACGGGCTGGTGGCACAGCCCTCGCTCCGAAGGTACGCCATGAAGCATCGCCAAGAGCGAGAACCTCTCGACTTTAGTCGTGGAGAACGTCAAGAGGGAGCTCCTCGCTCCTCAAGTCGCTAGGCGGTCATTGAGGCAATACTCCAACGATAGAGCTTACTTGAGCACCCTTATATATTAATGGATGCCCTAATGCCCGATGGGGCACTGGTGGATGGGCTCGACAACGCCATTTGAAGAGGTGAGTCAAGACCTCGTCACGAGCTACTGTAGGCAAGCGGAGACCAAGCTCAAGTCCGCTAGGATACGCTACGACGACTGGAGCTGGGCGCTGTGCGTTCAGGACTGCCAGCAGGCGGTCGAGCTGTCGATCAAGGCGCTGTTCAAGAGATACGTCGGGGATTTCCCTAAGAGGCACGACCCAGGAGCCGAGCTCTTCGAGCATGTCAGCAAGTTCCCGGAGCCCGTGGGGCAAAGGCTCGCTAGGATTTGGTTCGCCTCTAAGGTACTCGCCTCTTGGAGGGAGCCCTTCACCTACGGGCTTGAAGCCGGCCAAGTGCCTCCTGAGAAGATCTTCACCAAGAAGGAAGCCGAGCTGGCATTGGGGCTGGCTGAGGAGGTTCTTTACTCGATACGACCTCATATCCCATGAGTTAACCGAGCTAACGCTACGTTTCACGCGAGGCTGCTAGCGTTAAAGGACGAACTCGCCAAAGTCAGCTGAGGATGGGCAAACGGGAGCTCAAGGGGCGAAGGGATTTTAACGTAGTGCCTTAAAGCCCGATGCCGTAACTCAATCGATGGCCCTTCAACTTCTGCGCTTTCTATATCTCACTTAAGGGATCTAATGGCTTTCCAAAGCTTGTCCCCGACGAAGTGAAAGTTTTGAACGACTTTACCGCGCTTTAAAGTCTGAATCTCATCGGAGTTAAACAAAGCGATGCCTATCGCCACGTACTTGCCGTAGCGTTCGTCGACGACGGCAACTAAGTCGTCTTTTACGAATGCCCCTTGAACTTTAACGACTCCTGGCGCCATTACGTCCGCGCCATTACACACCTTTGGGACGGCCCTCATGTCGACGACGACTCTCGGGAGGGCGCCAAGGGCCTCTTCGAATAACAACGTAGGGATCAAACGGTCGTTGACCTTAGCTAAAAGCGGCTTGTCGTTCACTATGAAGACCTCTGCGAACTCCGTCTCAACTCGTTCGATTGGAGGGCTTATCCCCGTGATCCGCTCAACGTTCTCCTTTAGCGATTTAGCGAAATCGTTTAAGAGCCGTTTGGCCTCCCCCTTCTTTAAAAAGTACCTCTTAATGGATTTCGACATCGACAGGCCTTTTTAAGCTCAGATATTCTTAAATCTTCGCTTTCCTCTCATAATTAGGGCTGATTCGTTGAGCGAAATGACAGCTCAACTGCTTGAAGAGGCCCTTGGCAAGGTCGTGCTCACTAGGTTGAAGGGCGGGAGGAGCCTTAGGGGAAAGCTGAAGGGGTTCGATCAACACTTGAACTTAGTCCTCGAGGACGCCGAGGAGATAAGCGCCGATAACGTTAAGAAGCTAGGCTCCATCATCGTACGAGGGGATAACATCATTATCATCTCGCCGTCTCCTGCTAGGTGAAATGATTGGGGAAGGGGACGCCCTCTTTCGGCAAGCGCGCCGGCAAGGTCGTTCATATACGATGTAGGCGATGCGGAAGGAGGGCGTATAACGTGAAGAAGAAGCGTTGTGCAGCATGCGGCTACGGGGCGACGACGACCGTTCGACGTTACTCTTGGCAGACGAGGAAGTTAAACAGAGGAAGGCTCGTTTAAAGCTCTTATCATACGCCTCCTTCAAGGGTAGCTTCATGCCTTTAGCTTGTTTAAGCCTCGAAAAGCGAAACGTATTTAAAGTTAAACGACGTGCCTCACAGCACCTTATGGTAGAGCTAAAATGGTAAGAAAGGCGAGGATTCGGCTGGCGAGCACAGATTACAAGAAGTTGGAGGAGGTATGCCAAGAGATAAAGGCCGTCGCTGAAAAGGCTGGGGTGAAGATAGTCGGGCCAGTTTCGCTTCCGACGAAGCGCTTAAGGGTTCCGGTCCGTCGATCCCCTTGCGGCGAGGGCTCTAAGACGTGGGACAGATGGGAGTTGCGCATTCACAAAAGGCTCATAGACATCGACGCTGAGGAACGCGTCATGAGACGGATTATGCGCATCGGGGTCCCCGAGGAGGTTCAGGTGAATATCGAGTTATTATAACCTTCAAAAACGCCTTTGGCGTCGCTTATAACATAACGACTCTTACGTAAGCCGTTAACGCCGCGGAGAGGACGAAGGATATAGCCCAAGCCTTTCTGCTCCAGTAGATAACCTTAAGGCCGTCTAAGGCGCCGAACGGCATCATGTTGAACAAAGCCATTATGGCGTTAATCCAAGCGCCATGAGCTAAGACGAACGCAACCCAGCGGGCGGCTAAAGGAGCGGCTAAGGCGAACGTCGTCGATAAAGCTAAGTTCGTTAACGGCCCCGCCAAGGCCGTCTTGCCGATGTCCCTTGAGCTTGCGAGCCCCGTCGTGATGACGGCGCCTGGCGATATGATCTTAATCCAAGGCGTGAACGCCGATATCAACGTTATTAAAGCGCCGAACGGAATGACCCTGAACTCAGCCCAAAGCCCTTGAAGCCTTGCCGCGGCCTTATGCGCTAATTCATGCGTCAAGAAGGAGGCCGTGAAGAGGGCCGCTAAGGCCGACGAGGTGTGAAGGTCCCTCAGCCAGACGCACATAAAGAGGCCGACCGCTAGGACGAGGAGGGAGCCGATCACTAGGTGCTTTTGCTCCTCCAAGCTGAACCAAGGGACCTTGGCCTTTAACGCCCTCAGATAGGATGGGTACTCATAAGCGTAGGTTAAACGTCTTTCGACCGCCTCCGTCGGCCGTTCCCTCGGCGCCCTCGCCTCCAACCTCCTTGAGCACTCGTGGCCCTCTGGAAGCCTGTGCTTAACGCAGAACTGTTGACCGCAGTAAGCGCATCGAAAGGGTAAGTACGCATCCTCCCCGCAGTAATGGCATTTGACGGCTGGCACATTAATTCACGCGCTAGGCGACGCTTAAGAACGTTAGCTTTGGAAAAGCTAAATTGCCTCGAGATCCTTCGGACGATAGCCGGGGTGGCTGAGTGGATAAGGCGCAGGCCTTGAGTGAGAAGTCGATTTAACCCAACGAACGAGAGAGCCTGTGGCCCTTCACGGGCCCCGTGGGTTCGAATCCCACCCCCGGCGCCAAAACTACGTTTTGACGAACCCTTAGAGTCAGGCTATTTGCGCTTACGGAAGATCTTAGCATTCTCCACGTCGCAGACATGTTTGAGCCCAACTTTAACCAGCTTACGTGTCTCCTCGATCGTCCATGCGACCCTCTCACATATTCGTCTTCCTTGAAATCAACTAAGTGCGTATAGACTAAGGCGTTTCGGATATTCCTATGTCCCAGCAACTTCATGATGTGCAATATGTCCTTGGTCTTATAGTACTCCATCGTTACCTTCAGATGTCTTAAGGTAACGAACGTTATCTTCAATGGCCTAAGGCTCTTGAGCTTGGTTGCCATTTTTCCACGTCGTTCTTGAAGGCTTTTCTAAATGTTTTTGAGCTTAACATCGCTGAATGCTCTAAGCGATCTCTTAGATAAGGCGCTGATCCTTCCTATGAGCTACTTAGACGCTTTGAAAGTCCTAAAATGGTACGATGTATCGTCCAGCTTGCTATTTGGCGTTAGTTTTTAAGAATTCCTTGAAACGTCTAAGCACCTCAATTGGAACTGGATTGATGTACTCTAATCCTACGTGTTTACAAAGTCCTTCAAAGTCCGTATCCGTAGTGATAATAGCGCTCGCACCCTCTTGTAATGCAAAGGCGAGGTAGACGCAGTCAAATACATTATGTTTTAATTCCTTCGCTAACCTGAAGCTTTCAATAATGGTCTGTTTCTTAAGGCTTGGATATTGCGGCTTCTCATATGATTTAAGAAAATGTTCGATTGCTTCTGCGCTCTTCTTCTCAGGACATCGCCATTTCTTCGTCATGATCCAATAGGCTCTGATTGGAAGAACGTCCATAATAAGTGGGATAAACGCACCCCTTAGCCCCTCTTCAACTATGGGAGACACGTACTTATTCCCAGGATGATCTTCCACTAGAAAAATCGCTAAGACGTTAACATCAAGCACCTTCCTCCGTTTACCTGCCTCACTCGCCAAACGTAGCCTCCCCAGAATCTAAGAAGGCCTCTTCGCCCCACTCCTCCCTCCTTGATTGCACCTTAATTGGCGTCTGGATGATAGGCTTTAAGAGCAATATCCCCCTTTCCTCAATTAATTCAAACTCAGCTCCAGGTTTCAAACCTAGCTTTTCCCTCTCCTCCGAAGGAATTAAAATCCTGCCCCTCTCATCCATCTTAATCCTCATATATTTGCCCACGTTGTCCCTTTTCACCCATATATAAATCTTTTAATTGTGGGTCAAAAGATGGGACTTTTTACCCACGACTGAATCGGTTACCGTGAGTGGCGATACGGCCTGTGGGATGCTTATTGCTGGTAGCTTTCCGACTGCCGCATGCTTGAGGTTTTAAGC